>CAMVIC010000057.1 GCA_947167435.1 uncultured Clostridia bacterium
CGTGCTCATAGCAGCAGATGGTCTTGTGTTCGGCCCCGTGATAGGAGAAGAGACGCCGGATGTCCTTCACCCGGGCGACCAGACCCATATAAACCAGCAGGATGGCCACCTTGGTCAGGCCCTCCGCCAGGTTGCGCACGGCGTAGCTCTCGGTCAGGGGCTTGATCCAGCCCACCACCAGCGCCGGCAGGAAGACAAACAGGAACAGGGACAGGGCGATGCCCATCACCACCGCCACGCCGATGATCAGCTTCTGGGCCTTCTCGGCAGGGAAGTGGTTTTCAATCCACTGGTCCAGCTTGTCCGGCTCCCCCTGCTCCTCCAGGGGGACAAGGCTTGCGGAATAGGTCAGGGCCTGCATGCCCTTGACCATGGAATCCAGAAAAGTGGCGCAGCCCCGGATAAAGGGCAGGCCCAGAACGGGATAGCGGTCCCGGATGAATTTCAGCTCCTCGGTTTTTTCCACCAGGCCGTCCTGGGTGCGGCATACGATGGCCTGCTTTCTGGGGCCCCGCATCAGGATGCCCTCAATCAGGGCCTGACCGCCGATGGATGTGCGAAAGCTGCATGCGTTGTTGTTTTCGGACATGAACGATTCTCCTCGGATGATTCTCTTACAATGAATATATAAGGGCAGATTAATTGGACATGGGCAGAACCACCGTCACCAGACAGCCGCCGCCCTGGGCGTTGGCGATGTCCAGCCGCCCGCCGTGGCGGGTGACGATCTCGTCGCAGACCGCAAGGCCAATGCCGTTGCCCCGGTTCTTGGAGCTTCCCTTGTAAAACTTTTCCTTCACGTGGGGAAGCTCGTCCTCGGGGATGCCGTGGCCGTAGTCCCGCACGGTGATGTGGACGCCGTCGGATTCCTGGCTGAGGCCCACGTCCACTTTTTTCCCGTCGCCGCCATGGTTCATGGCGTTGGCAAGCAGGTTGAGAAAGACCTGCTTGAGCCGCTCCGGGTCCCCGGGAATCAGCGGAATCTCCGACGGGGCGGGGGTATAGTTGACTTCCATGCCGCCCTGGCGCATCAGCTCCCCATAGGTGAAGAGAGCGTCCTCCAGCTCGGCGGAGATGTCGATCAGCTCGATGCGCAGGTTGAAGCGGCCGTCCTGAATCCGCGTAAACTCCAGCAGCTCCGACACCATGCCGGTGAGCCGCTCGGCCTCCCGGGAGATGATCTGGATGCCCCGCAGGGAGTCGCCCTGCACCGCCTCGTCATAGGCGATGGTCTCCGCCCAGCCGGTGATGGCGGTCAGGGGGGTGCGCAGCTCGTGGGAGATCTGGGAGATGAAGTCCGTACGGGACTTCTCCGCCACGGCTACCTTTTCGGACATGTTGTTGATCTCCTCCGTGAGGCTTCCGATCTCGTTGTCGCTGTACCAGTCGATGCGGCTGCCGTAGCTGCCGTCGGCGATGTAACGGGCAAAGTCCGTCAGCTGGGCGATGGGGTCGGACACGTTGCGCCAGAACCAGAGGATGAGAAAGACGAGATAGATGCAGACCGCGGTGATCATGACGATGGCGAAGAACAGATAGCCCCGGGTGATCATCCACACGCTCAGCAGCAGCAGCACAATGGCCGACAGGGCCGAGACGATGATCTGCAGCTTCAGATTACGAAACATGAGATCTTATCCTACCTTCTGCGTGCTTGTCCGGCAGCGGCGCCGCCGGACCGTATTCTGCCGGCCTGACGTCAATAGCCCCACTTGTAGCCGTAGCCCCAGACGGTGGTGAGAAATTCCGGCTCGGTAGGGTCGGACTCGATCTTGATGCGAAGACGGCGGATGTTTACGTCCACGGTCTTCAGCTCGCCCGAGAAGTCGTTGCCCCAGACGGCGGAGAGAATGTCCTCACGGGACATGGCCTTGCCGGGGTTTTCCATGAAGAGCTTCATCAGCAGATATTCGATCTGGGTCAGCTTCAGGCGCTGGCCGTTTTTCTCCAGGGTGCGGTTGCGGGTGTTGAGCAGGAAGGGGCCGCTGACGATCTCGGTGCTGGACTTCTCGTCCTCGTCCACGCCCAGACGGCGCACCAGCGCGTCCACACGGGCGGTGAGCTCCGCCGGGGAGAAGGGCTTGGTCACATAGTCGTCGGCGCCGGTCATGAGGCCGGTGACCTTGTCGATCTCCTGGCTTTTGGCAGTGAGCATGATGATGCCCATCTTGGAGCCGGAGGCGCGGATGCGGCGGCAGACCTCGAAGCCGTCGATGTCTGGCAGCATCACGTCCAGCAGGGCCAGGCAGATGTCCGGGTTCACCTTCAGCTGCTCCAGGGCGGCAGCGCCGTTTTCCGCCTCGATGGGCTCGTAGCCGCTGCGGCGCAGGTTGATGACCACAAAGCTGCGGATGTTGGCTTCGTCTTCCAGAACAAGAATTTTTTTCATAATCAGCGTCCCCTTTATATGGTAAGTCAGCACAGGCGTTCTTTTTCTGGTAAACGCTGATTCATACGGCTTCGGCATCTGACGGCAAATCATTCGCCAGCTCATCGTTACAAAAACTTGAAATACACAAAGTATTCCTGCGTTTTTGTGCCTTGATCTGACGAAGATTTCCTCGCCGGCTGCTCTCACCGCATGGAATCATCGTTTACCCAAACGCCAGATGACAATTAATCAACTTAGTATAACATGGATTTTACAGAAATGGTAGTCAAAGTTTCAAAAATCTTCTCAACATTTTGCATAAAAATGACACAGAGCCGGAGGGACTACCACAAAATCCGGGATTTCGGAACAGAACAGAAAGAGAATGATTGATTATTTTCGCCCGTGCTGTTACAATAGGGCGCATGGAAATCAGGAAAAACAAGGTAATCGGCATTCTGGCCCACGTGGACGCGGGGAAGACCACCCTGTGCGAGGCCATGCTGTACCTTTCGGGAAAACTGAAAAAGCTGGGGCGGGTGGACCACCGGGACAGCTTCCTGGACAACCACAGCCTGGAGCGGGACCGGGGCATCACCATCTTCGCCAAGCAGGCGATTATGAGTCTGCCCGGCAGCGAGCTGACCCTGCTGGACACCCCCGGCCACGCGGACTTCTCCTCTGAGATGGAGCGGACGCTGCAGGTGCTGGACTGCGCGGTGCTGGTGATCAGCGGCAGCGACGGGGTGCAGGCCCACACGGAAACCCTCTGGCGGCTGCTGCGGCGCTATCGGGTGCCCTGCCTGCTCTTCGTCACCAAGATGGACCTGCCCGGCCCGGGCCGCGAGGCGCTGATGGCCGGACTGAAAAAGCGGCTGGACGAGGGCTGCACGGACTGGAGCAACGACGGGGACCGGGAAGAGCGGGCCGCCCTCTGCAGCGAGGAGAGCCTGGAGAAGTATCTGAGCACCGGCCGCCTTGACCGGGAGGACCTGCAGAAGCTGGTCCGGCAGCGGGCGCTGTTTCCCGTGCTGTTTGGCTCCGGCCTTAAGCTGGAGGGCGTGGAGGAGCTGCTGCGCTTTCTGGACGAGCTGGCCCCCGGCACGGATGACGGCGGCAGCTTCGGCGCCCGGGTGTTCAAGATCGCCCGGGACGCCCAGGGAAACCGCCTGAGCTATCTGAAGCTCACCGGAGGCGAGCTTCGGGTGCGAACGCCCCTGCGCTATACGGACGAACACGGGGAGGATCACGAGGAAAAGATCAGCCAGCTGCGGCTGTACTCGGGCCTGAAATACGAGACGCCGGACACGGTGCGCGCGGGCCAGGTCTGCGCCGTCACGGGCCTTAGCGCCACCTGGCCCGGTCAGGGCCTTGGGGCGGAGCCGGATGCAGACGCCCCGGTGCTGGAGCCGGTGCTCAGCTATCGGGTGCTGCTGCCGGAGGGCACGGACCCGGCGCAGGTGCTGCCGAAGCTGCAGCAGCTGCAGGAGGAAGATCCCCAGCTGCATGTGGCGGTACAGCCACGCACCGGGGACATCGCCGTGAGCCTGATGGGCAGGGTGCAGACCGAGATTTTCAAAAGCTTGGTGCGACAGCGCTTTGACCTGGAGGTGGAGCTGGACAAGGGCCGGATCCTCTACCGGGAGACCATCGCGAACACCGTGGAGGGCGTGGGCCACTTCGAGCCCCTGCGCCACTACGCGGAGGTCCATCTGCTGCTTCAGCCGCTGCCCAGGGGCAGCGGGATCGTGCTGGACACAGTCTGCAGCGAGGACCAGCTGGACCGGAACTGGCAGCGCCTGATTCTGACCCATCTGGCGGAAAAGCAGCATGCGGGCGTGCTCACGGGCTCGCCTCTGACGGACGTGAAAATTACGCTCTGCGCGGGCCGCGCCCATCTGAAGCATACGGAGGGCGGGGATTTCCGCCAGGCCACCTACCGGGCGGTGCGCCAGGGACTGATGCAGGCCGAGAGCGTCCTGCTGGAGCCCTGGTACGCCTTTTCGCTGGAGGTTCCCGCCGAGCAGATCGGCCGGGCCATCAGCGACGTGCGCGCCATGAACGGGGAGTTTTCCTCCCCGGAGGACGCGGGAGAGCTGCTGTGCCTGAGGGGCGGGGCCCCGGTGGCCGCCATGAACGGCTATCTGGAGGAGCTGCTGTCCTATACCCGGGGCCGGGGGCGGCTGACCTTGCGGCCGGACGGCTTCCGGCCCTGCCATGAGCAGGGGAAGATCGTGGCGGAGTTGGGCTATGACCCCCAGAGCGACACGGAAAACCCCGCCGACTCCGTCTTCTGCGCCCACGGGGCGGGCTTCAACGTGCGCTGGGACCGGGTGCCGGAATACATGCACCTGGAAAGCTGCCTGAAAAAGCCGGAGGAGCCTCCCACACCGGTCCGGACGGCATACCGGAGCCTGGACATCGACGAGCGGGAGCTGGAGGCCATCATGGAGCGGGAATTCGGCCCCATCCGGCGGCCCAGCTATCGGGAGGCGGTGCGAAACGAGGCGCCGGCCGGCCTTCCGGTTCCGGGGAAGAAGGAGACCGTCATTGTGGACGGCTATAACCTGATCTTCGCCTGGCCGGAGCTGAAGGCCCTGGCGGCCGAACGCCTGGACCTGGCCCGCAGCCGCCTGATGGACATGCTGGCCAATTACAGCGGCTATACCAAGTCAGACCTGGTGCTGGTTTTCGACGGATATCGGACGCCGGGAAACCCCGGCTCAAGAGAGACCTTCCACAACATCCACGTGGCCTATACCCGCAGCGGCGAGACCGGCGACGCCTATATCGAACGGATTGTGGACGAGATCGGCAAAAACGAGACGGTGCGCGTGGTAACCAGCGACAATCTGATCCGGCTGTCCGCCCTGCGCTCCGGCGTGCTGCGGACCTCGTCGGCAGAATTCTGCAAGGAAGTGGAGTGGGTGCTGCAGCAGATTGAGCAGGTGCTCAAACGCAGCAATCTGGACACCCACCGGACAAAGGTGAGAGATGGAAAACAATGAACTGCTCCGCCGGGCGGAGGACCTGTGCAGCCGCGCCGAGCGCAGCGGCACCGTGACCCACAGCGGCTTTCTCACCCCGGCCGAGCGGGTGCAGGTGGAGGCCTGGGCCCGGCAGCAGGGGAGCGGCTGCCGGCCGGTGTTCTTCGGCGGAAGGCCGGAGTGCGAGCGGCAGGCGGTGTTTTTCCTGCCGGAGTATCTGGAGCCGGAGGACCTGGACACCGGGGAGACCATCTGCGCCATGCATCTGACGGCCGCCTTCGGCAGCCCCGGCCACCGGGACTATATGGGCGCCATCCTGGGGATGGGTGTGGGCCGGGAGTGGGTCGGCGACATCTGGGTGAAGGACCAGGAGGCCTGGGTCTTCTGCATGAAGAGCGTGCTGCGGCACCTGCTGAGGGGCTGCCCCCCGACCGGGTCCCCGCGCCGGGGCGGAAGGTGCAGGAGAAGAGCTTCTCGGTGCAGAGGCTGCGGCTGGACGCCGTGGTGGGGGGGATGTTCAATCTCTCCCGGACCGAGGCGGCGAGGCAGATTGCTGCCGGCAATGTCAGCTTAAACTATCTGCAGTCCGATAAAACGGACTGCGCCATTCACGAAGGAGACATCGTCTCCCTGCGCGGAGCGGGCAAGGGCTGCGTCAGCAGTCTGGGCGGAACGTCCCGAAAAGGCCGCCTCTTTGTGTACGCGGAGATTTATAAATAAGGATGATAAAGGAGAATAGCCATGCGCGCATATGAGAGATTGCTTCAGTATGTGAAGATCCACACGGCAAGCGCCGAGGACTGCGACGATACCCCGACCACCCGGCGGCAATTTGATCTGAGCCGCCTGCTGGAGAAGGAGATGAAGGAGCTGGGCATGGAGAAGGTGTTCGTGGACGAACACGCCTACGTCTACGGCTTCCTGCCCGCCACCGCGGGGCTTGAGGACAGGCCCTGCGTGGGCCTCATCGCCCATCTGGACACCATCCCGGATTTCAGCGGCGAGAACGTGAAACCCCGCCTGGTGGAAAACTATGACGGCGGCACCATCCCCCTGGGAGACAGCGGCCGCAGCCTGAGCCCGGAGCAGTTTCCCCATCTCAGCAGCCTGCTGGGTCATACCCTGGTGGTCACCGACGGCACCACCGTCCTGGGGGCCGACGACAAGGCGGGCGTGGCGGAGATCATGACCGCCTGCGAGCGGCTGCTTGCGGAGAAGCTGCCCCACGGCCCCGTGGCCGTCTGCTTTACCCCCGACGAGGAGGTGGGCCACGGCGCGGCGCTTCTGGACCTGCAGCGCTTCGGCGCGGATTTTGCCTATACCGTGGACGGAGGCGAGCCCTGGGAGATCAACTTCGAGACCTTCAACGCCGCCGGGGCAAAGCTCTCGTTTCAGGGCTTCAACATCCACCCCGGCAGCGCCAAGAACAAGATGATCAACGCAAGCCTTGTGGCCATGGAGTTTAACGCCATGCTCCCCGCCGGCGAGCGCCCGGAGCACACCGAGAATTACGAGGGCTTCTTTCATCTGACCGACATGCAGGGCAGCGTGGAGAAGGCCAGCCTCTCCTATATCATCCGGGACCACGACGCGGCCCTTTTCGAGGGCAGAAAAAAGACCATGGAGCACGCGGCGGCGCTGCTGAACGAAAAGTACAGCCCCGGCACCGTGACGCTGACCATCCGGGACCAGTACCGGAACATGGAGGAGGTCCTCCGCAATCGGATGGACGTGGTGCAGCGGGCGGAAAAGGCCATCCGCGCAGTGGGACTGGAGCCTGTGGCCGTGCCCGTGCGCGGCGGCACCGACGGGTCCCAGCTCAGCTATCGGGGGCTGCTCTGCCCCAATCTGGGCACCGGCGGCTATTGCTATCACGGCCCCTATGAGCATGCCTCCGTCCAGAAGATGGATCAGGTGGTGGAAATCCTCCTGGGTCTGCTGAAGTAAAATAAGCGGAGAAGACAGGACAATGGAAATCAAGGAAGCTATCTATCACTTTCCCACAAACGGCAGACCCATCAGCTGCCAGCAGATCAAGAGCGGGCACATCAACGAGACCTTTCTCATCACCACCGACACCGGCTCCCTCTATATCCTGCAGTGGATCAACCAGTACGTTTTTCCGAACGTGAACGCCATCATGAACAACATGAGTGCCATCAGCACCTATCTGCGGCAGCATGAGCAGGGGAGGATGGCCATGATCCAGTATATCGACACCCTGGACGGACACAGCTATTATGACGACGGACAGGGCGGCGCCTGGCGGATTTACCGCTTTGTGGAGAACAGCATCTGTCTGCAGTATCCCCGCACGAAGCAGGATTTTTACGAGTGCGCCAGGGCCTTCGGACACTTCCAGTACGCCCTGCGGGACTTCCCGGCGGAGCAGCTGGAGGAGACCATTGTGGACTTCCACAACACGGTCAACCGCTACCGCCTGCTGCGCAAGGCAGTGGAGGAGAATCTGTCCGGCCGGGCGGAGCAGGTGGGGGAGGAGCTGGCCTTTGTCCTGGCCCGGGAGGAGCGGGCCTGCCTTCTGCACCGGATGCGCCTGGAGGGAAAGCTGCCGGTCCGCGCCACCCACAACGACACCAAGATCAACAACGTCCTCCTGGACAAGGACACCCGCAAGGCCATCTGCGTCATCGACCTGGACACGGTGATGCCGGGCCTCTCGGTATATGACTTCGGGGACGCCATCCGCTTCGGCGCCTCCACGGCGGCGGAGGACGAGAAGGACCTGAGCAAGGTGAGCCTGGACCTGGAGCTGTTTCGCACCTTCGCCCAGGGCTTTACCGACGCCTGCCCCAGCCTGACCCGGCAGGAGATCGCCATGCTGCCCCAGGGAGCCTACACCATGACCCTGGAATGCGGCATGCGCTTTCTCACCGACTATATCGACGGCGACCGCTATTTTGCTACCGACCGGCCGGGGCAGAACCTGGACCGCTGCCGCACCCAGTTCAAGCTGGTGCAGGACATGGAGGCCAAGTGGGGCGACATGCAGCAGGTCATCGCGGAAGTGATCGACAAGTAAACGTAACATGGTTTACATAATCCTGATATGATGATAATAAGGCCCGGGCAGCAGCCCGGGCCTCAGACTGTAGACAAAGTACCCATAGAAAGTGCTTTCGCACTCCCTATGGGTACTTTGTCTACAGTCTGAGGAGGCAGCAATAGCTGCCTCCTCTTTGATGCAGAAAACCGCATGGAAGATGTTCTACCATGCGGCTTTTCTTATTTCTGGCTCAATTCCTCGGTCAGCCGGAGGATCTCCGGCGCGATCTCCGCCTTGCGCTTTTCCACCAGCTTGCGGTACAGCCAGGGGGCGATCAGCATTCCGACAATGCCAATTACACACAGGATCGCGCCTGGCACCCACAGGCTCCATACCAGAAAACAACACATTCCCACGCCAAAGACCAGCGCACTGAGGATGCCAAGCGCCATTGCCGCAATGAAGCCCGGCGTGGTCACACTGGCGTCCAGCTTGCGGAGCTGTTCCATTTTATCCTCCTGTTCCTCGCGCGGCAGATACTTCTTGCGGATCGCTTCGATCTCGCTCTGCCGCTCGGCGGAATAGCTGTATTCAAAATTCTCACTCATGTTTGTGCTCCTCCTCTTCTGATTTTCACGGTGAAGGTCGTGCCCCTACCCAATTCGCTCTTCACACCAATCTCACCGCCGATGATGTCCACCACGCGCTTGACCAGCGCCAACCCCAGGCCGTTGCCCTGGGTGGCGT
>CAMVIC010000058.1 GCA_947167435.1 uncultured Clostridia bacterium
ATTCTGCACCTCCAGCAGGATAAAATGCTGCGCTCCCCAGAGCTCCCTTGCGCCGGCTACATGGTCGGGGTCCAGGTGTGTAAGCAGCACACAGCGCAGGTCTCCGGGGGAGATCCCCATCGACGCCAGCTGTTCCCGGACGGACATCCCGGGCGGAAGAGAAGGCCGGAAAAAAACGGACAGCGCAGGCGAGAGGAGACGGCGGGCCGCTTTCTCATCAAAGATACCATCCGGGCTGATCTCCCGGCACCATCCGGTATCGATCAGGAGCGGCCCCTGGGGATGCTCCACCAAATAGGCAAATACCAGGAGTATAATCCGGTCACGCTCCGGCGAAAAAAGCTGTCTGCCCGTGTCAAGAATATGAACCCGGTCGCCGAAGGGGACAGAGCCGGATACCTGAATGGTACCGCAACGGAGAATATGAAGGCGCATGCTGCAAACTCCCTGAAATAAAATGAAACAAAAGACGCCGATTCAAAAAGAATCAGCGTCCTGATATGGTGCGAGAGAGGAGACTTGAACTCCCACGTCGGTTGACACACGCCCCTCAAACGTGCCTGTCTACCTGTTCCAGCACTCTCGCAGATCGCCGGTGCGTGAACTCCATTGAAAGCCGCTTGCACCTGTTTGGCGTGCCACATTTAAGGCAAAAGCAATTATACCAGATAATCGACTTTTGTCAAGCCCAAAGATCTCCTTTTTTTCTGGGAAAAAGAGAATTTGTTCTTGTCAGAAGTATGGTTCTATGTTACAATAACTTGAATTAGAATGTGACAGTATCCGCTTTTTCGGTTGTCAGGCGGGTTTGTTCCGTTTTATTTTATGAAAATATATATGCGAAGGTGTTTTTGTGAGCAAGAATAAAAACATGAACCTGAATGAACTCCCGCCCCAGAAGCGCGAGGAGGAAAAAGCACGACGGAGAAGAGTTGCCCGGCTTCGCGGCTTCGGCCGCTTTATCAACCGGATTCTGGGAATCCTTGTGGTGACCGGAATTATTTTCGGCTGCGCCGGTCTGGCATTGGAATATATATTGCTGAAAGGGCCGTCGCCCGCTCTGCGCGAGACTTTCGCCATGACCATGTTTGAGACGCGCCGATTTACCTGGATGCCGAATATCTTCCTGACCGAGGATGAAGTGGCGGAGCTCCGCTCTGCCCGCAACGGCCACGTGGAAGAGGATTTCGACGCGTCCTTGATCACCATTGCGCCCAAAGAGCCGGAGACGAACCCGGACGATGCAAATCCCCAGGCTCTGAATGCCTACGGTGACATCGACGAGGACGGAGACGGCATCATTCTGACTGAAGTAAGCGGCAGCACCTATGTGGGATATATGATTACGCTGCTGGACTCCTCGCGCCTGTTTGTCGGCATGCCGGACGGATACGGCGGCATGGGTCTGACTCTGGAGGAGATGTGCCTGAAGTATGAAGCCCGCGGCGGCATCAACGCCGGCGGCTTTGCGGACAAAGACGGCACCGGCAGCGGCGGTCTGCCTGACGGCCTGACCATCGTGGACGGCGTATGCTACAACGAAGGCGGCGAAATGGGGCACGCCTTCGTGGGCATCGGCGATGACGGTATCCTTCACATCGGGTATTACACCTATGAGGACGCAGTGAATATGGGAATCCGCGACGGCATCAGCTTCGGTCCCGTCCTGATCTATAACGGCAAGGCACAGGATATCTCCAAGATTCCCAGCGGACTGAATCCCCGTACCGCGATCGGCCAGCGTGCCGACGGCGCGGTTCTGATGCTGGTCATCGACGGCCGCCAGGTGCACAGCCTCGGCGCCACTTACCAGGACGTGATTGACATCATGCTGGACTTTGGGGCGATCAATGCCTGCAACCTGGACGGCGGCTCCTCCACCACCATGTGGATGGACGGCGACTATGTGAACAGCTGCTCCTCTGAAAACGGCAGAGGCCGTCCGCTTCCCGACGCATTCCTCTTCAGATAAACAGGGAGGATCGAAAAATGGCAAATACAAGAGCAAAGAGAAGAAAAATCAGTTCCGTCTTTTACGGGATATTCCTGGTGTTATATGCATTGGTCCTGGCTGCAATCGCCGTCTATTTTCTGGGAAACGTTTGGACGCTGGCGGAAGAGTATGAGGCATCCCGGCCCAATATCGTCATGGACGAATACATCGAGGGCCTGCGGAAGAATCTCTGGAACGACAGCATGTCGGAGACCATTTCTTCCATGCGGCATGAATTCCAGACCGACGAGGAATGCGCAGAAATCGTGAAATCCATGTTCGAGGATGAGATCCGGTACGTCCGCAAGTCCGGCGGCGGCGACGCGGATACAGAGGCGGTTTACGATATCGTTTGCGGTGAACATCTGATCGGCAAGGCGACGATGGTGCGGGACGAGTCCAAGATCGGTCAGCTGAAGTATGCCCAGGCCAGCGACTTTGTCAATTCCATCCCCGTGATCGGTGAAAAGATCGGAAACAGCATTAAGATGAACCTGCTGCCCTGGAAGGTGGATTCGGACGAATTCTACTTTGACGGACTCTATTCCTCCGCGCAGATTACGGTGCCTGCCTCTTATACGGTGCGGCTGAACAATATCCCGCTGAATGATGAGTATATTGTGGAAGACGACATCCATTACGATATTCTGGAGCCGTATTACGCGGATTACCCGTCCCTGCCTACAAAGGTAACCTACAAGGCGGATTATATTATCGGCGTTTTGGATATGGTTGCCTACGACGAGAACGGAAACGTGGCTGTGATCGACGACACGCTGGATGACTGGCAGTTTATCCCGCAGCCGGACGCGGAAGAGTTTGCGCGCCTGGATGAGTTTGCTTACAATTTCTCCGACGCATTTCTGGCATTCAGCTCCAACGCGATGGACTTCGGCAGCGCCTTTGCAAAGGTGCAGCCCTACCTGGTGCCCGGCGGAGAGCTGGAGGCGAGGCTGAGACTGTCCGCGGACGGCGCGGGCTGGGCGCATACCCAGTCTTATCGGATGGAGTCCTGTACGCTTAACAGCGCGATCGCGCTGGGCAGCGGCATCTATGTGCTGGATATCACGGCGCAGACTCTGATTTATTATCCCGGCAAGGGAACAGACGGTACCGTTCGCAATCTGAACGGCCTGAAGGTTACGGTCCAGGATGACGGATTGAACATCGTCGCGCTGGACGTGGAGCGCTCTTCCCGGGAGATTGAGGAGTAAACATGTCAAAACCAATTACATGCCAGGATCAGGTCGCGATCGTGCTTCCCTCCTTGAATCCGGACGAAAAGTTCGACAGAGTCGTGGACGGCCTGCTGGAAAACGGCTTTAACCGCATTGTTATTGTGGATGACGGCAGTGACGAAGCCCATCAGGGCAGCTTCAGCCGGGCAGAGACGTTTCCTCAGTGCCATGTGCTGCATCACGGTGTAAACAAGGGAAAGGGGAGAGCGCTGAAAACCGCTTTTGCCTTTGTCCTGGAACAGTTTCCGGAACTGAAGGGCGTGATCACCATTGACGGTGACGGTCAGCATCTGGTGCAGGATATCATCGCCTGCGGAGACAGAATGCTGAAGGCGCAGGATAAGGTGGTCATGGGCTGCCGGAATTTTGATCTTCCGGGGGTGCCCGCCCGCAGCGTCGCCGGAAACAAAACCACGTCCCGGCTGTTCCGCCTCTGCTACGGGATCAAGCTCTCCGATACGCAGACGGGGCTTCGCGCCATTCCGTACGAATATCTGAAGCCCTTCTGCGACATTGAAGGCGAACGCTTCGAGTATGAGACCAATATGCTCCTGCAGATGAAGCGGCTGGGAATCGGCTTTGTGGAGCAGTCAATCGAAACGGTATATGAGGACGAGAATTCCGGTTCTCACTATAACGCTTTCAAAGACTCCTGGCGGATTTTCAAGATCATGTTCAAGTTCCTGCTCAGCTCCGGAGCTGCCGCATTGATCGATTTTGTTGCTTTTTATCTTCTCCTTCGTCTTTTCGGCGCCAAATGGGGCGTCTCAGCCACGGTATATGCCACAATCATTGCCCGCGTCTTTTCCTCCTTTGTGAACTTCAATGCCAACAAGAGTCTGGTTTTCCGGAACCAGGGGCACTATCAGCGTGCGCTTGTACGGTATTATATCCTCTGCGTGATACAGACGGCGCTGTCTGCCGGTCTTGTAACCCTGTTCTCGCATCTGATCGGACAGGCGCTGGGTCATGCGGTCCCGGCAATCGTGGCAACGCTTGTGAAGGTCGTGGTGGACGTGACGCTGTTTTTCATCAGTTACGGCATCCAGCGGGAGTGGGTGTTTTCCACAAAAGACTGAACCATGCTATACAGGAAAACCCTGAATTCCCCGGTCGGAAAGCTGACGCTGGCGTCTGACGACCATGCCCTTGTCGCGCTGGTGATGGACGGGCAGCGGTATTTTGAAAGACACCTGTCCGCGGAGACGGTTGAACGGGATACTGCGGTCCTCCGTGAAGCAGAGCGCTGGCTTCTCGCCTATTTTTCCGGCCGGCAAATGACGGATGTGCTTTTTCCCCTTGCCCCGGAGGGAACGGCGTTTCAGAAACGGGTATGGGTTGCATTGCGGGAGATCCCCTACGGGGAAACGCGGACTTACGGGGAGCTTGCCGAACAGCTTGGAAGCTCTGCCCGGGCTGTAGGCCGTGCCGTGGGGCAAAACCCCATCAGCATTCTGATTCCCTGCCATCGCGTGATCGGCGCGGACGGAAGCCTTACAGGCTATGCCGGCGGTCTGGTCAGGAAAAAACAGCTGCTGGATCTGGAAGGCATACTTCACAATTGATTCATGGTTAAGACAGCGCGTCCGCAGCGGACGCGCTGTTTTTATAACCAAAAGCAGCAGTTTCTTTCTTCACAAAGAGACGGCAGTATGCTATAGTGAATGAAAAATGCAGAGAGGGGGAGGGCAAATGGAAGCAAGACTTACCGGGGTCAGGCGTCAGGAGATGCTGCGCTACCTTCACTATCGGGGAGAGAAGCTGACGGATACCATGGAAGCGGACCTGACGCGCTGCGAGGAAATGGTTCTTGCCACGGCGCGGCCGCGTGCCGTGTGGCGCCTGTTTCCCTGTGAGAGATGCGGCGCCGATTCCGCGAACGGCTTTGCCCCGGAAGGAGAAAGTATCAGACAACTGCTGTCGGGCTGCCATTCCCTGATCCTTTTTGCGGCGACCCTGGGAAGCGAGATCGATCTTCTGATTCAACGGACTCAGCATCGGAACATAGGGGACGCTCTGATGATTGACGCTGCGTCCAGTGCGGCCATTGAAAACGTATGTGACAACCTGTGTGCAGATCTGGCAGAGCTGATGGCGCCGGATTCTCTGACCGATCGTTTCAGCCCCGGATACGGTGATTTCCCGCTCGGACAGCAGGCGGATTTCTTTCGCGTTCTGGACATACCCAGAAAAATCGGCGTAACGCTGACCGACAGCGGGCTGATGATCCCGCAAAAGACGGTGACAGCCCTGATCGGCGTGTCGAAACAGCCGCAGACAAAACGCAGGCGGGACTGCGGGTCCTGCAATCTGTTTCCGGACTGCAGTTTTCAGAAGGAGGGAAAGCACTGTGCCGAATAATGACATTCTGATTCTGGACGGCGCCATGGGGACGATGCTGCAGGCTGCCGGACTCCCGACGGGAGAGCTTCCCGAGCTTTGGAACATTACGCACCCGGCGGAGGTAATTGCCGTACAGAAGGAATACGTGGACGCGGGGAGCCAGGTGCTGTATACCAACACCTTCGGCGCAAATCGGTATAAAGCGAAGAACTCGCCCTGTTCGCCGGCGGAGTTGATCCGTGCCGGTGTGCACTGTGCCAGAGAAGCGGCGGGGGACAGACCCGTCAAAGTCGCTCTGGATATCGGCCCGCTGGGTCAGCTTCTGGAGCCGCTTGGCAGCCTCAGCTTCGAGGAGGCCTACGATGCGTTTCAGGAAATGATGATTGCCGGAGCGATGGCGGGGGCAGACCTTATCGTGATCGAGACAATGAGCGACCTGTATGAGGTCAGGGCCGCGGTGCTGGCAGCAAAGGAGAACACCGCGCTTCCCGTCTGGGTCACCATGACCTTTGAAGCCGGCGGCAGAACGTTTCTGGGTACAACCGTGTCCGCCATGGGCATTACGCTGTCCGCTCTCGGCGTGAATGCCATGGGGTTTAACTGCAGCCTGGGACCGGAAGAACTGCTCCCCATGATCAAAGAACTGGGGCGGTGGACTTCCGTGCCCCTGATCCTGAAGCCCAATGCGGGACTGCCAGACCCGGCGACCGGTGAGTATCACATTCTCGCGGAGGACTTTGCGGAAGCGATGTGCAGGGCTGTTCCATACGGCGTCCAATACTTCGGCGGCTGCTGCGGGACCCGTCCCGACTTTATCGGGGCGCTGAAAAAGAAGCTGAATAAAAAGGCAGGCAGCAAAGCAGCGACGGAAAAGAGAAGCGGCGTCTGCTCGGCCAACAGAGTGACGGACTTCCGGGGCGTTCATGTAATCGGAGAGCGCATCAATCCAACCGGAAAAAAGCGCTTTCAGCAGGCGCTGCGGGATGGAGACGTTGAATATATCGTGCAGCGCGCGCTGGAGCAGCAGGACGCGGGCGCTGAAATACTGGACGTGAACGTGGGACTTCCGGACATTGACGAGAAGGCCATGATGGTACGGGTGGTCAAGGCGCTGCAGGCTGCGACGGACCTGCCGCTGCAGATCGACTCTTCCGATCCGGCGGTGATCGCAGCCGGGCTTCGCGTGGTAAACGGGAAGGCCATCGTCAACTCCGTCAATGGAAATCCCGAGGTTTTGAAAACCATTTTGCCCATCTGCAAAAAATACGGCGCGGCGGTAGTCGGTCTGTGTCTGGACCAGAACGGAATTCCGCAGACCTGGCAGGAGAGAGCGGCGATTGCCCAACGGATATTGGACGCGGCGCAATCCTACGGCATCGCAAGGGAGGACGTCCTGATCGACTGCCTGACGCTCACGGTATCGGCCCAACAGGAGCAGGCGGCGGAAACGCTGCGGGCGGTGCGTTACATAAAGGAAGAACTGAAGCTTCATACGGTGCTTGGCGTCAGCAACATCTCCTTTGGCCTTCCCGCACGGGAACTGATTACCGTCAGCTTTCTGACCCAGGCCCTTTTTTCCGGACTGGATTTCCCCATCGTGAATCCAAATCAATCGGCGGTCATGGATGCGGTGGCAGCCTTCCGGGTCCTGTCCGGACAGGATAAAAACAGCGAAGACTATATTCAGCGCTTTGCGCAGGGGACGTCGGAGGAAAGCAGTTGCCGATCTGCAGCCGGGGATATGACCCTTCCGGACGCGATTGCGCGCGGGCTGCCCCGGGAGACGGAAACGCTGACAGCCAGGGCGCTGGAAGATCACAGTGAGCTGGAAGTCATCGACCGCTTTCTGATCCCGGCTCTCGACGCGGTGGGGGAGCGCTATGAACGCCAGGAGATATTCCTTCCTCAGCTGATCAACGCCGCAAACGCCGCCTGTGCCGGATTCGACCTGATAAAAAGCCGTATCGCACAGAAGGGAGAGGCTTCGCTCTCCAGGGGAAAAATCCTTCTGGCGACCGTACAGGGAGACATTCACGATATCGGAAAAAACATCGTGAAGGTGGTGCTGGAAAACTACGGTTACACCGTGATTGACCTGGGAAGGGACGTGCCGGCGCAGAAGATCGTGGACACCGCAATCCGGGAAAACGTGAAGCTGGTGGGCTTGTCTGCGCTGATGACCACTACGGTTGTCAGTATGAAGGAGGCCATTGCCGCACTGCGAAAGAGCGGCCATGACTGCAAAATCATGGTTGGCGGCGCCGTCCTGACCCGGGAATACGCCATGCAGATCGGAGCGGATTACTATGCAAAAGATGCAAAACAGGGCGCTGATATCGCAAAGCAGGTGCTGGGATGATGGATATACGCAGTTATCTTGAAAAACATACCCTCCTTTTTGACGGCGGCATGGGCACCTATTATGCCCAGCGAAACCGGACCAGCCATCGGGACTGTGAATGGGCAAATCTCACCGCGCCGGAGGAAGTGGCGGCCATCCACAGAGCCTATCTGGACGCGGGCTGCCGCGCAGTCAAAACCAATACCTACGCGGCCAACCGTCAGAATTTTTCCGAGTCAGACTGCCTGAAAATCATCCGTGCAGGGTATGAAATCGCCCTTCGAACAGCAGGGGATGCCTTCGTTTTTGCGGATATCGGACCGATTGATCAGCGAGACGATACGGATATTCTGGAAGAGTACCGCTTCGTGGTCGATGCGTTTCTCTCCCTCGGCGCCAGGCTGTTTATCTTTGAAACCATGAGCACGGATACCTTCCTGCAGGAGATATCCGCCTATATCAAAAAAGCGTCGCCCGAGGCTTTCGTGCTGGTCTCCTTTGCGGCGCAGCCGGACGGATTTACCAGGGACGGCCGGATGATCTCGGAACTGTGCCACGCAGCGGAGCAAATCCCCGAGATCGACGCACTGGGGCTGAACTGCGTGTCCGGCGCCCGTCAGATGGCGCGACTGGTGGAAAAGCTTGGAACGTGGAATAAGCCGTTTGCGGTCATGCCCAATGCCGGCTATCCCACGGTTCGGGGAAACCGGATGTACTACGACGGAGACCCGGGGTATTTTGCGGCTCAGATGATGCTGATGTATGAGTGGGGAGCCGGAATTCTCGGCGGCTGCTGCGGCACGACACCGGAACATATGAAAGCTGTGGCGGAAGCAATGGGGCAGGGCAGGAGCACGCTCGTCCGGAAACCTGCAGAGCCGGTTGTAAAGCCGGCAAAACCCGAGAGCGAAG
>CAMVIC010000059.1 GCA_947167435.1 uncultured Clostridia bacterium
TGATGAACATGGAAAAGGTCTACGGGCGCAAGCAGTATGTGGCGGATCTGGCAAGAGAATACCGGGCGGACGGCATCATCTATGAGCAGGTGAAGTTCTGCGATCCCTGGGCCTATGAGAGAATGCTGGGTTCGGCCATGCTCCAGGCGGATTACGGCTACCCGGTGCTGAGTGTGGACCGGCCCTACAACGTGGCCGCCTCCGTCGGCCAGATGCGCACCCGCGTGCAGGCCTTTGTGGAGAGCATTGAGATCAAGAAGATTCAGAAAGGTGGGAAAGCATGAAGACCGTCGAAAAGCTGGTGAATCCCGTCAAACGGGCAGGCGAACAGTCCCCCGGAAAGATTTACTCGGATAAGCTGAAGGTCCGCGCCCGCCGTGAGTGGCGCGGGGTGAAGGACACCTTCTACGATTACACCCGCTGGCTCTATCTGGTCTCCGTTCTGGCCAAGTTCATCGTCAAGCCCCGGAACATCAAGGGCTTCTTCCGTTACCGCTGGATGAGCAGCTATTTCTTCGTCATGCACGGCATGGACAAGTTCACCATCGGCCTTCGGGACGAGGCGCTGCGTCTTGCCCACACCTCCTTCAACTTCGTCATTGCCGACGTGACCCAGGCCATCGACAACTGCTTCCGCGGCGACCGCCGCGTGGGCAACGACAAGGCCTATTCCGACAAGTGCGTCATCACCGACGAGAACTCCATGGTCACCTTCATGATGGGCTTCGACACGGACAAGGTCCACACCATCCTGCGCGAAGTGCCCACCATGTTTGCCTCCAACATCTTCCACCAGTTCAACGTCATGCACTATCTGGACGTTGCCCAGCTCAACGGCATCCCCGGCGACGTGTGTCCCATGCCAGAGGCGGAGGCCGGCATCTCCATCGACGACGACTTCTGCGTGCTGGGCAAGTGCGCCGTGCAGAACAACACCACCTGCGACGGCTCCCTCATGGGCAACGGCATCATCGCCAAGCGCCTGGAACGGGAGTACGGCATTCCCACCTTCCAGCTGGCCACCCCGCTGCGCCACAAGGAGCCGGACGTGCTGGAGTATGCGGCCGAGGAGATCAGACGGGCCATCGCCTTCGTGGAGGAGAACACCGGCGAGAAGTGGAGCTGGGACACCTATTTTGCCGCCGCCAAGCGCGTCAATTACGCCACCAAGTGCCGCATCGCCCAGATGGAGATCAACTCCACTCCCTATCCCCAGTTCTTCGGTGCGGCCTTCAGCCTGTATAACGACACCAACTACATGGGCAACTCCGGCCGCATGCCCGACTTCGTGAAGATCGACAGAAAGCTGCTGGCTCTGGCCGAAAAGGGCTGCGCCGCCAAGCGCATGTACGCCAAAGAATACCGTCACCGCTGCATCATCTGGGGCGTGCAGCCCCAGTACTGCATCGATATGCTCTACTGGATGCTCCAGTGCTGGGGCGTGGTGCCTCTGACCGACATGCTCTCGGTTGTCAACACCGAGATGATCGCCGAGGAGGATACCCCGGCCAACCGGGAGCAGGCCTACCGGGATATGGCCATGCTGAACATGGAGATGATCATGCGCAACCACACCCACGGCGGCTTCAAGGTCCTGGTGGATGAGCTGTGGGAGCTGTGCGAAAAGATGAATGCGGACATGGTCATGATGTGGGAGCACATGAGCTGCAAGGCACTGACCGGCATGCACGGCCAGTTCGAGGAGCAGGCCCGCGAGCGCGGCATCCATCTGGTCTGGGTCAGCCACGACCTGTGCGATCCCCGCGTGTTCACCCGCCAGGCCATCCGTGACCAGTTCAACAACTATATGCACACCGTCATGCGGGAAGAGCCGCTGGATCCCAGCCTGGAGTTCCTGCCCGATGAGAACGCGTACTGAGAAGGAGGGTAACGATGTCGAAAGCGCTGAATATTCTTTGGAACGTGGTGCTGAAGCTGGTGCTGCTGGGCGCCGTGTTCTTTGTGGCCACCTTTGTGATCTACTTCTTCAACCTGGACATGAAGGCCACCGCCATGCTGGAGCCCTTCTTCGCCAAGCACTACGACGCCATGCAGAGAAACCAGTATATCTGAGAAACCGCACGAAAACGCCCGCGGCCAGAGCCGCGGGCGTTTTCGTGCTGTCAACAAGGCCGAAGGGCTTTGCCGACAGCGGGGATTGCAGGCTGAAACCCGCGGCGCATGCCGCGGGTTTCCTCTGAAAACTAAAAACTGAAACCTGAAAACGGAATTGTCTCACTCCTCCAGCGCGCCCTCCCGCAGCAGCTTTTTGCGATAGGCCAGGTAGCCCAGAAAGCCCGCGGCACAGCAGAGCAGATTCACTGCCACGGTAATCCAGAAGGCGGGGGAGTGTACGTTCTTGATCTGGTCGCCCAGAATGGTGGCACAGACCAGATCCGGCATAAAGCCCAGCACCGCGCCGGTCACGTAGGGCAGATAGGGCATGCGGGTGTTGCCGAAATACAGGCTCAGCACGTCGCAGGCCAGAACGCCGATGGCCCGGGTGAGAAAGGAGAAGAAAAAGTTGTTCTTCTGGCGCATGGCCCGCACTTCCCGGAGCTTGGGGTATTTGACCATCAGCTTTTCCGTCAGGTCACCGCCGGAGAAGCGGCCGATCCAGTAGGGCACGGACAGGGTGATGGCGATGCCAACGGTGTTCACTGCCAGGGCCGCCGGCAGGGGAAACAGCTGCCCGCTGACGGCGAAGAGCAGCATCACCGGGAAAACCAGAGACAGGCTCTTCAGCGCGAAGGCCAGCCACAGAAACAGCACGGCCCGCAGGGGCTCCTTCGGGGTGTAGGCCACCAGATCGTCGATGGTCAGGTCCCGCCCGGAGCGGAGCCAGAGCCAGATACACACGGCCATGCACACAAAGGGGAGAATCCGAAACACCCAGTTCAGGGCGTTCAAAAGCGGATTTTTCGATTCAATCATGTCTCATCCTCCAGGACAAACGGGGAGAATCGCGTATGCCGCGCCTCATCGCCGTGTTCCAAAACCGTACTCTACCATCCAATGGCGGAATATTCAAGCGTGATTCCCAAAAATATGTATAATCTACTTCTTTTTTTGCAGAAAGGAAACGGCAAAAGTGTGAAGGGCGCTTGTTGAAAAACAGGCGCCGCTGTGCTATAATACAAAAAATGTAAGTTTTCCGGCTGCTTTCGGCAGACGGTTTTGCCTTTCAAAAGAAGGAGCGCTATGCAATTATCGGATCTGAAGCTCATATCCGCGAGCAATATCATAAAGCTGCGCACCGGGGCCGGCATGACGCAGGCAGAGCTGGGTGCGGCATTGAATTATTCGGACAAGACCATCTCCAAATGGGAGCGGGGTGAGGCCATCCCGGACGCCTACGTGCTGACCCAGATGGCAGAGCTCTTCGGCGTGACGGTGGACAGTATCCTCTCCTCCCATGACAAGTGGGAACCGCCTCCCAGCGAGGAAGGGGAGCAGGACCTGAGCTACAGCGTCAGCATGATTATCGCCATCTGCGTGATCAGCGTATGGACCCTTGCGCTGACCGCTTTTGTGGCGCTGTGGCTGGTGCATATTATCCGCCCGCAGATTTTCGTGGTGGCGCTGCCCGTCTCCATCCTGACCTATCTGGTATTGATCTGTGTTTTTCACCGGACAAAAAACCTGCAGTATGTGATCGCCGCCTTTGTGCTGAGCCTGTTTGTCATGCTCTATCTGCTGCTGCCGAACAACCCCTGGCAGCTGTTCCTGATTGCCGTGCTGGCGGAGGTCATCGTGTTCCTCAGCTGCAACATCCGGCGCAAGCCGACCAGGAAACGGCAGAAAGCCCCGGAATCAGCGGATTTCTACAAATCGTAGAGAGAAAAAAGCACCCGGTAGAGAAGCCTCCACCGGGTGCTTTTCCTTTGTAGAGAACGGGGGAGAGGAAAGTAGCTTGCCGATTGCGCAGGCTTTGGAGTATGCTGAGCGCATAACAGATCAAAGGAAGGATTATGCTTATGTCTTACGTTCTCAGCTGCTGCTCCACCGCCGACCTGAGCAAGGAGCATTTTGAGCGCATCGGCGTTCACTACGTCTGCTTCCACTATGCCCTGGACGGTGTGGAATACCCGGACGACCTGGGCCAGAGCATTCCCTTTGACGAATTTTATGCCCGCATGAGCAAGGGGGCCGAAACCCGGACCTCCCAGGTGAGTATCTCCGAATATGTGGATCACTTCACCCGCTTTCTGGAGCAGGGTCAGGATATCATCCACGTGTGCCTGTCCTCCGGCATCTCCGGCACCATAAACTCCGCCCAGAACGCGGCGCTCATCGTACGGGAGCGCTATCCGGAGCGGAAGATCTACATCATCGATTCCCTTGGCGCGTCCTCGGGCTATGGGCTTCTGATGGACACGGCGGCAGCCAAACGGGACGAGGGGCTGAGCGTGGACGAATGTGCCGCATGGATCGAGGAAAACCGCCTGCGGGTGCATCACTGGTTTTTCTCCACGGACCTGAGCTTCTATGTGAAGGGCGGCCGCATCTCCAAAACCGCGGCGGTGTTCGGCGGCCTGCTGGAGATCTGCCCGCTGCTGAACATGGACAATCTGGGCCGGCTGATCCCCCGCTTCAAGGTGCGGACCAAGAAAAAGGTCATCCGGGAGTGCGTAAAGAAAATGGAAGCCTATGCCCGGGGCCGTGAAAACTATGACGGGAAATGCTTTATCTCCATGTCCGCCTGCTATGACGACGCCCGCGCAGTGGCGGACCTGGTGGAGGAAAAGTTCCCGAAGCTCAACGGAAAGGTTGTCATCAACAACATTGGCACCACCATCGGCTCTCACACAGGGCCGGGCACCGTGGCGCTCTTCTTCTGGGGCGACGAACGGATAGACTGAACGAGATAGAAACGATACAGACCGGCGGATGGAACGCGATGCATGCCATCCGCCGGTTCATTCTAGAGGCGATACGGGCTTGCTTCCGACCGGCCTGAGATGCTAGAATGGAGAAAAAAGAAAAGGGGGAAAGGTCCGTGGAGATATCGCTTCCGCCGCCGGTGCGGCAGGCGCTTTTGTCGCTCAAAGGGGCGGGTTTCTCCGCCTGGCTGGTGGGCGGCTGCGTGCGGGACGGGCTGCGCGGCGCCGCGCCCCATGACTGGGACCTGGCCACCGATGCCGCTCCGGAGCAGGTGCTGGCGGTATTCCGGGACCGGCGGGTGATCGAGACGGGACTGCGCCACGGCACCGTCACCGTGCTGCTGGACGGGCAGGCGCTGGAGATCAGCACCCTGCGGGGAGCCACCCTGGAGGAGGACCTGGGGCACCGGGACTTTACCATGAATGCCATGGCCTGGAGTCCGGACAGCGGTCTGACGGACCCCTTTGGGGGCGCCGGGAACCTGGCAGAGGGACGCATCCGCGCCGCCGGAGACGCGGATGAGCGGCTGCACGAGGACCCGCTGCGCGTTCTGCGCGCCCTGCGCTTTGCCGCTGTTTTCCGGATGGAAATCGGGCCGGAGCTGAAAGAGGCACTGCTGCGGCACAGACCGGAGCTGAGCCGTGTGGCGCCGGAGAGGATACGTACGGAGCTGGAGCAGCTGCTGTGCGCGCCGGGTGCTGCCGCAATATTGCGTTCCTACCGGGATATTGCCGCCGCCGTCATTCCCGAGCTTGCGCCCATGTTTGATTTTTCCCAGCAGAACCGCCATCACTGCTTCGATCTGTGGGAGCACAGCCTGCACACGCTGGAGGCGGTGCCGCCCCGGCCGGTGCTGCGCTGGGCGGCACTGCTGCACGACGTGGGCAAGCCCAGCTGCTTCACCCGGGGAGAGGACGGGCAGGGGCATTTCTACGGGCATCCGGAGCTGAGCGCCCGGATGACGGAGGAGATTCTGTGCCGCCTCCGCTTTTCCCGGGCGGAGCGGGAGCGGATCGTGCTGCTGGTCAGCCGCCACGATATCCCGCTTGCCCCGGAGGAGCAGTGCATCCACCGGTGGCTGAGCCGCCTGGGGGAGGAGACCTTCTTCCAGCTGCTGGCCCTTCAGCGGGCGGACGCCGCCGCGCAGGACCCGGCATTCGCCCCGTGCCCCGAAGTTTTTGACGCGCTGGAGCTTCTGGCCCGGAAGATTCTGGCAGACCGGCCCGCCCTTTCCCGGGCGGACCTGGCCGTGAACGGAAACGACCTGCTGGCTCTGGGCCTGAAGGGGCCGGAAATCCGCACCGCTCTGGAGCGGCTTCTGGACAGGGTGCTGTCGGGGGAGGTCCCCAACCGGCGGGAGGCGCTGCTGGCGGAACTGAAGAAAGAATAATGCAAAAAACGCGGGGAGGCGGAGTCTTGGCACAGATTATCATTCACGTGGATATGGACGCCTTCTATGCCTCCGTAGAGACTAGAGACGACCCCACCCTGCGGGGAAAGCCCCTGATCATCGGCTCTCTGCCCAATGAGCGGGGCGTGGTGGCCACCTGCAGCTATGAGGCGCGCAGCTACGGCGTCCGCTCCGGGATGAACATCAAGGAGGCCTGGCGGCGCTGCCCGGGCGGCATCTATATGCACCCGGATTTCGACAAATACAAGGCGGTCTCCGCCCAGCTCCATGCGATCTGGGACTCTTACGCCTCCGCGTCGGAGGCTGTCGCTCTGGACGAGGCGTATCTGGACGTGACGGAGAATGCCGGCGACTGGGACGGCGCCCGCCGGATTGCCCGCCTCATCAAGCAGCGAACCCTGGACGAGCTGAAGCTGACCTGCTCGGTGGGCCTTGCCTATTCCAAAACCGCGGCGAAAACCGCCAGCGAGGAGAAGAAGCCGGACGGGTATTTTGAAATCCTCAGCCCGGAGGAATTTGTGAACCTGATCCGGGAGCGGGACGTGAAGGCCCTCTATACCGTGGGCGGCAGCACCGCCGAAAAGCTCTATGCCGCCGGCATCCGCACCGTGGGAGACATTCAGCAGCGGCAGGAGGAGGTGGTCCGCCTGCTGGGCAGACAGGGCAGCTGGATCACCCGGATTGCCTTCGGCATCGACGAGCGCAGGGTGGAGCCCTATCGGCCGGAGGAGGCCAAATCCATCGGCCGGGAGCTGACCTTTCAGAAAGACGTGGACAACTTCGAGCTGCTGAAGGACGTGCTGTTCCTGCTGGCGCTGAGCGTGGAGAACCGGGCACGGCGCGTGGGCCTGCGCGGCCGCGGCGTTACCCTGAAGCTCACCTATGGCGACATGAAAAGCATCACCCGTTCCCGCAGCCCGGCAGACTGTGATTCCGCCGTGTCCATCTGGCGGGAGGCGGTAAGACTGCTGGAAAAGGTGGATAAGCGCCGGGTCCGGCTGATCGGGGTAAGCCTATATAACCTGAGCGACGGAGAGGAACAGCAGCTGCGGCTGGAGGGCTTTGAGGCTGAGGACCTTCAGGAACAGGAGGCGGAGAGAAAGCGCGTATTCGCCGCGCTGGAGGCGCGCTATCATCTGGATTTTGAAGGGCACCTGACCCAGCTCTTTCACGCGGAGACCCTGCATAAAACCGCGGAATACATGCGAAAGCATTTCTGAGAAAACGCACTTCCGCCTGGAATGTGAACGGAGCGCCGAAGGACATTACCCTCCGGCGCTCCGGCGTTTATTCCGTCTGTTTGTTCTGTCACGTGATCATTCGCTCCGAGAGCCTGAGCCATGACGCAGGTTCGGCGGATGCCTTATCTCATCGACTGTCAGGCAGGACAACCGGGAAGTGCAGTCAGTCGGAAACCCTGCACGTCCGTGCAGGGCGGAGCCGATGAATGGTCTTGCTTTTCTAGACAATATGCGGTATTCTGTATAATAGTGGATGACTTTTCCATATCCTGCGCCGGGATACGTGCCCGGCCGGGAAAAAAAGCGACATCGAGAGTCGGAAAACGCGGCGGGAAGACCCGCGGCGTGAAAGGAGACTTCCATGAATAAAGTTCTGCGCAAGCCTTTGTCGGCCCTGCTGCTGGTGCTGGCGCTGCTCCTGGCCCAGGGCGGGAGCGCCCGGGCGGACAGCTACACCGCCTCTACCATGCGTCTGCTGCATTACGAGGGCCAGGTGGAAATCCGGGACGTGAACGACGAGCCCCGTTTTCTGCTGGAAAACGCCCGCTTTGCCAGCGGCGAATCCATGCTCACGGGGAAGGAGAGCTTCGCCTCCGTGGGCCTGGACGACAACCGCGTCGTCACCCTGGACCAGGAGAGCCGGGTGGCCTTCAGCCAGGAGGAGCAGCGCATGAAGCTGGACCTGGAGGAGGGGACCCTCTTCCTGGACGTACAGGACAAGCTGGATGAAAACGAGAGCTTTGATATCGAGACGGCCACCATGACCGTGGGCATCCGGGGAACCATCGTCTTCGTGACCGCGGAGAAAGACGGGGAGAACGGCGAAAGCGCCGAGACCCGTCTGGGCGTTCTGGAGGGCGAGGCCCGCATCACCTACGCCGACGGCTCCGGCAACAAGCGGAGCCTGGAGGTGAAGGCCGGGGAGACTGCCGCCGTCACCGCTACGGAGAGCAGCCACCGGCAGATGAGTGCCGCGGACGTGCCCGCCTTCGTGGTGGAGCAGGTGGAGAAGGATCCCCAGGTCCGGGAGCGGGTTACCGCCGCCTGGGAGAAGTG
>CAMVIC010000060.1 GCA_947167435.1 uncultured Clostridia bacterium
AGGGCTATATCGCCAAGCAGTCCAGCCACAGCCGGGGCAGCGCGGTGGATCTGACGCTGCTGGACATGCAGACCGGGAAGGAACTGGACATGGGCAGTCCCTTTGACCTGTTCAGCCCCCTGTCCCACCCGGACTGCCGGGCGGTCACCGACGAGCAGTATGAAAACCGCATGCTCCTGCGCCGCGTCATGCTGCGAAGCGGCTTTCAGCCCATCGAGTGCGAATGGTGGCACTTCTCCCTGAAAAACGAACCCTACCCCGACACCTATTTTGCCTTTCCCGTCTCGTCCGAATACCTGAAACGATGAGGGAAACCGCGCCGGACTCTGAAGCCCGGCCGCGGCAGGCCTCAGCCTGCCGGCCTGCTTTCCCATATCATCAGAATCACGGGAGGATTTTCCATGGAACACACAAAGCCGTATCAGATTCTCGACGGCACTGCGCTCAAGCTGCTGGCGATGGTATGCATGGTGTTCGACCACGTGGGCGACAACTTTTTCCCCGGGCAGGTCTGGATGCGCGTCATCGGGCGGATGGCCATGCCGATCTTCGCCTTCTGCGTGGCGGAGGGCTTCTGCCACACCCGCGACAAAAGGCGCTACCTGCTGCGGATGGGCCTCTTTGCCTGCATCAGTGAGATTCCCTTCGACCTGGTGACCGCGGGAAAGCTGCTGGAATTCGGCCATCAGAACATCATGGTCAGCTTCTTCTGGGCGATCCTGGCCCTGCTCTGCTTTGAGGCCGTCACCGGCCCCGCCCCCTCCGGGGGCCGCCTCGCCCTGGGCATCGGGGTGCTGCTGCTCTTTGTCGCCGCCTCTCTGCCCCTGGGCCTGGATTACAACATGGTGGCCGTGGGCCTCATCTGCATCTATTATCTGCTGCGGCACAGGGCACTCGCCCTGCGAAACGCGGTCGCCATGGTCTACCACGCGCTGCTTCGCAACGTGGGCATCTACTGGTTCGGCCTGCTTGGCTTTCTCCCCATCTTCCTGTACAACGGGCAGCGGGGCAGAGGGCTCAAGTGGCTGTTCTATGGCTTTTATCCCGGGCATCTGCTGCTGATTTATCTGCTGCGGACCCTGATTCGCTCCTGAGGAAGGCGCGTCATGAAGGAATCGGACCTTTCCGCCCTCTCCTCCCGATATCGGGTGCGCCGTCTGGGAGAGGCGGACCTGGCGCTTGTCCATGCCCTCTGCCTGGGAAACCCACTTTTTTACCGTTATAGCGGGAAAACGCCATCCATGGAGGCGCTGCGGCAGGACCTGCAGACGGCGCCGCCGGGGGTTCCCCCGGCCCGGAAATTCTATCTGGGCTTTTTTGCGGAAGACACGCTGCTGGCAGTGCTGGACCTGATCGACGGCTACCCGGATGCGCACACCGCCTATATCGGCTTTTTCCTGATGAACCCGGCATATCAGGGCCGGGGCCTCGGCAGCGCACTGATCGGGGAGCTGGCGGCAGCGCTGCAGGGCTTTGGCTTCCGGGCGCTTCGCCTTGGCATTGACAAGGGCAATCCCCAGTCCGGCCATTTCTGGCAGAAAAACGGCTTCACCGTCCTGCGGGAGGTCCCCGGGCCAGGCCATGCGCTCCTGCTGGCGGAGCGCTGCCTTGCGTAAAATTCAAACAGCAGGTGCTTTGAAAATGCATGGCTTTCTCAAAGCACCTGCTGTTGCCATTTGCGCAGACCCGTGGTAAACTGTGAACGCAGTTAGCGAACACTGTATTTTTATATAAAGCAGGATAGTGGAAATGACAGGAAAAGATCTGAAGCCGGGCCAGTCTGCCCGGATTGAGTCTGTAGGCGGCGAGGGCGCGCTGCGTCAGCATTTTCTGGACATGGGCGTTATCCCCGGGGCGGAGCTTACCGTGGTAAAGCTTGCCCCCCTGGGCGACCCCATGGAGCTTCGCATTCACGGCTATGAGCTGACCCTTCGCCTGGCCGACGCGGAAAAAATCACCGTGACGCCCATAGAGGCCCCGGCGCAGCCGGCCCTCGCCAGGTCCGGAAAGAAAGAGGCTCTGCACCCCGGTCTGGGTGAAGAGGGCAAATTTCACCCCAAGGGCAGCGGCACGCCGCTGCCGGAGGGCACCGTGCTCACCTTCGCCCTGGTGGGCAACCAGAACAGCGGCAAAACCACGCTGTTCAACCAGCTCACCGGAGCAAACCAGCATGTGGGCAATTTCCCCGGTGTAACGGTGGACCGGAAGGACGGCGTGATCCGGGGCCAGCCCGGCACCTCCATCACGGACCTGCCCGGCATTTACTCCATGTCTCCCTATTCCAGCGAGGAGCTGGTCTCCCGCAACTTTGTACTGAACGAAAAGCCCCGGGCCATCATCAACATTGTGGACGCCACCAATATCGAGCGCAACCTGTACCTGACCGTGCAGCTGCTGGAGATGGGGGTTCCCATGGTGGTGGCGCTGAACATGATGGACGAGGTGACCGCCAACGGCGGCTCCGTGGACGTCAACGGCATGGAGGCCATGCTGGGCGTGCCGGTGGTGCCCATCTCGGCTGCCAAGAATCAGGGCGTGGACGAGCTTGTCCGCCACGCGATGCACATTGCCCGCTATCAGGAGGCGCCCATGCGCCAGGACTTCTGCGACGCGAGCGACCACGGCGGCGCCGTGCACCGCTGCCTGCACGCGGTGATCCACCTGATCGAGGACCACGCCCAGCGGGTGGGTCTGCCGGTGCGTTTTGCCGCCAGCAAGCTCATCGAGGGGGACCGGCAGATTCTGGACCGGTTGGAGCTGGATCAGAACGAGAAGGAAATGCTGGAGCACATCGTGCTGCAGATGGAAAACGAGCGGGGTCTGGACCGGAGCGCCGCCATGGCGGACATGCGTTTTGCCTTCATCCGCAAGGTCTGCGACGGCTGTGTCATCAAGCCCCGGGAGAGCCGGGAGCATCTGCGCAGCCAGCGTCTGGACAGGGTCCTCACGGGGAAATACACGGCGCTGCCGGTTTTCATCGCCATCATGGGTCTGGTGTTCTTCCTGACCTTTTCGGTGGTGGGCGCCTGGCTTCAGGACCTGCTGGCCGCCGGCATCGCCTGGCTCACCGCCGCGGTGGACGGGGCGCTCAGTGCCCACGGGGTGAACCAGGCCATCCACGGTCTGATCATCAACGGCATTTTTGAGGGCGTGGGGAGCGTACTCAGCTTCCTGCCCATCATCGTGACCATGTTCTTCTTCCTGTCCCTGTTGGAGGACAGCGGCTATATTGCCCGGGTGGCCTTCTTCATGGACAAGCTCCTGCGCAGGCTGGGCCTGTCCGGGCGGAGCATCGTGCCCATGCTGATCGGCTTTGGCTGTACGGTGCCGGCGGTCATGTCCACCCGCACCCTGCCTAGTGAGCGGGACCGGAAAATGACCATCCTGCTGACTCCCTTTATGAGCTGCACGGCGAAGCTGCCCATCTACGCCTTCTTTGTCAGCGCCTTCTTTCCGAATCGCGGCTGGCTGGTGATGACGGGGCTGTATGCGCTGGGTATTCTGATGGGAATTCTGGCGGCGCTGCTGTTTAAAAACACGCTCTTCAAGGGCGAGGCGGTGCCCTTCGTGATGGAGCTGCCCAACTACCGCCTGCCCAGTCCCCGCAGTGTGCTGCAGCTGCTGTGGGAGAAGGCCAAGGACTTTCTGCAGCGGGCTTTTTCCGTCATCCTGATCGCCACCATCGTGGTCTGGTTCCTGCAGAGCTTTGATACGCACATGAACCTGGTGACGGATTCCCGCAGCAGCATCCTGGCGCTGATCTCCGGCTGGCTGGTGCCGCTGCTGCGCCCCGTCGGTCTGGGTGACTGGCGCATCGCCACCTCCCTCATCAGCGGCTTCATGGCCAAGGAGAGCGTGGTTTCCGTTCTGAAGGTGCTCTTCGGCGCCGGGAACGTCAGCTCCGCCCTCAGCACCCTGTCCGCCGCCTCCCTGCTGGTGTTCAGCCTGTTGTACACCCCCTGCGTTGCCGCCATCTCCGCCATCCGGCGGGAGCTGGGGCGCGGCTGGGCCGTGGGCGTGGTGCTGTGGCAGTGCGGCATTGCCTGGCTTGCGGCGCTGCTGGTGCGGCTTCTGGGCCTGCTGCTGGGCCTTGGCTGAGGGGATTGCCATGTCGTTTCTGGATATTCTGCTGCTGGCGCTTGTGGCCTGTGCGGTGGTTCTGGCCCTGCGCAGCATCCGTGCGCAGCGGCGCAAGGGCAAGGGCTGCGGTGGCCGGTGCAGCGGCTGCGCCGCTCCCTGTTCCCGCCGGGATTCTGCGGATAACTGAGCATAAAGAACGCGCTGTGATCGGTCGGATCACAGCGCTTTTTTTATAGTTCTTCCCGCAGCAGCGGCGCCAGATAGCGTCCGGTGACGCTGTCCGGGTTTGCCGCGATCTCCTCCGGCGTGCCGAAGGCGACGATGCGTCCCCCCTGCTCGCCGCCGCCCGGCCCCATGTCGATCACATAATCGGCGTTGGCAATCAGGTCCAGATCGTGCTCAATGACCACCAGGGTAGCTCCCGCCTCCACCAGACGGTTGAACACGCCCAGCAGCACCTGCACGTCCAGCGGATGCAGGCCGATGGTGGGTTCGTCAAACACGAAAACCGAGTCCTCCTGGCTGCGTCCCATCTCGGCGGCCAGCTTCAGCCGCTGAGCCTCGCCGCCGGACAGGGCCGGGGTGTCCTCCCCCAGGGTCAGATAGCCAAGGCCCAGGCCCTGCAGCACCGCCAGCTTTTCCGCGATCTTCCGATGCCCGGCGAAAAGCGTCAGCGCCTCGCTGACCGTCATGGCCATCAGCTCCGGCAGGGCGTAGTCCCGCCGGGCGTTTTTCGGCCGCAGGCGCAACGCATCCGCCTCGGGTGCGTAGCGATTGCCGCCGCAGTCGGGGCAGGTGATGGTCACGTCCGGCAGAAACTGCACGTCCAGGGAAATCTGCCCGGTTCCGTCGCAGGTGGGGCAGCGCAACGAACCCGTATTGTAGGAAAAGGCGCCGGCGTTCAGCTTTCTGCGCTTTGCCTCCTCCGTGCCAGCGTACAGCCTTCTCAGCTCGTCCAGCACGCCGCTGTAGGTGGCCACCGTGGAGCGGATGTTGACGCCGATGGGTGAGGCGTCGATCAGGTTGGCGCGGCTGATGCCCGGGGCCTCTATCTGCAGCACATGCTCCGGCAGCTTCTCACCGCCGGCCGCCGCGTTCAGGGCCGGGATCAGGCTCTCCAGCACCAGGGTGGTCTTGCCGGAGCCGGACACGCCGGTTACCGCGGTCATTCGCCCGCGCGGAAGCTCCGTCCGCAGGGCCCGGACCGTGTGGATGGGTCCGGTCTCCAGGCGGATGCTGCCCTTTTCAAACAGCCGGTCACGGTCTGTCCGCTGCCGGGTCAGCACCCGCTCCTTTCCCGTAAGAAAGGGGCCGATTTTGGACGCGGGGTTTTCCGCGACCTCCTCCACCGTGCCGGCGGCCACCACGGTGCCGCCCTCGTGCCCGGCCAGGGGGCCCATCTCGATCATATAGTCCGCCTGACGGAGCACCCGCACGTCGTGGTCCACCAGCACCACGGAGTTGCCTTCGGCCAGAAGGCTGTCCACCACGGCCATCAGGCCGTCGGTATTGGAGGGGTGCAGGCCGATGCTGGGCTCGTCCAGCACGTAGAGAACGCCGGTGGTCTCGTTGCGCACCGCCCGGGAGAGCTGGACGCGCTGCCGCTCGCCGGTGGAGAGGGTGCTGCTGGCCCGGTCCAGGGACAGGTACCCCAGACCCAGCTCCTGCAGCCGACGGGCATTGTCCAGGAAGGAGCGGATGATGCTGTCCGCCATGGGCCGCAGCTCCTGTGGCAGCGTGGCCGGCACAGTCTGAATCCAGGCCGTCAGGGCGTCCAGGCTCATGGCGGTGGCCTCCGCCAGGTTCTTGCCCGCCAGGGTGCTGGAGCGCACCTTCGCGCTGAGCCGGGTGCCGCCGCAGTCGGGGCAGGGCGCCTCGTGCAGGAATTTCTCCACCCGCTTCATGCCCTTCTCGTCCTTCACCTTGGCCAGGGCGTTTTCCACGGTGTGAACCGCGCTGTAATAGGTGAAATCCATCTCTGCGGCCACGTTGGTCTTCTCGTTTACATAGAGGATGTGCCGCTTTTCCGCCGGTCCGTGGAGGACGATCTCCTTCTCCTCCGGCGTCAGGTCCCGATAGGGCACGTCGGTGCGCACCCCCATGTCCCGGGCCAGGTCCTTCATCAACGACCACATCAGGCTCTGCCAGGGCGCCACCGCCCCCTGCTCGATGCTCAAACTCTCATCCGGCACCAGCGTGCTCTCGTCCACGGTCCGCACCACGCCCGTTCCGCCGCAGCCGGGGCAGGCCCCGTCGGAATTGAAGGCCATGGCCTCCGCCCCCGGGCCGTAAAACTCCGCGCCGCAGACCGGGCAGCGGGTGGGCAGCATCAGCGCCACGTCCATGCTGGGCGGGCAGGGATGCCCGTTGGGGCAGCAGTGGCTGCCCAGTCGGGAGAACAGCAGCCGCAGGCTGTTGAGCAGCTCCGACGCGGTGCCGAAGGTGCTGCGTACGCCGGGGATGCCGGGCCGCTGGTGCAGCGCCAGCGCCGCCGGCACATGGCGGATCTCGTCCATGTCCGCCCGGCCTGCCTGGGTGATTCGCCGCCGGGTATAAGTGGACAGCGCCTCCAGATACCGGCGGGAGCCCTCGGCATACAGGGTGCCGAGAGCCAGGGAGGACTTGCCGGAGCCGGACACCCCCGCGATGGCCACCAGCTTTCCCAGGGGGATATCCACGTCAATGTTTTTCAGGTTGTGTACCCGCGCGCCGCGAACCTCGATGTTCACGGGCGCTTTCTGTTTCTCCGCCATGGAGTATATCCTTTCCGTTTATGATCGTATTTATTCATGCAGCTCCAGGGGCAGGCCGTCCGGGTCGAAGAAGAAGGTCATCTTCTTCCCGGTGAAGGTATCGGTCCGCACCGGTTCACAGGGGATGCCCAGCGCGGAAAGCTGCGCGATGGCGTCTTCAATCCGCTCCACCCGAAAGGCCAGGTGCCGCAATCCGCAGGCCTCCGGATAGGAGGGCCGCTTCGGCGGATGCTCCGGGGCAAAGATCTCCAGCTCCGTATCCCCGTTGAGGCGCAGGTCCAGCTTCCAGTCCCGCTTCTCCGGGCGGTAATTCTCCCGGAGCACGGGAAAGCCCAGCTTTTCCACGTAGAATTCCCGGGAAGATGCGTAGTCGGAAACGATGATGGCGATGTGGTGAATTGACGAAAGCTCCACGCTTTTTTCCCCTCTCCGGCCTGCCGCCGCTGTTTTCCGTCAGTATAGCATGGTTTTCAAAACCGGTCAAACCCGATCGGTCTGCGCCTCGCCTTCCTACACCGCATCCCGGCAGCAAAAGAGCGGACGACAGAACTCGTCCGCTCTTTTGCTCAGCTTGTCAAAAAAGCCCTTCAGACTTTTTTGACAGCCGCAGCCCTGCATATCAGAGATTAAGGTCCGGCTTGTTGTCCCTTTGATAGGAACACCAGTTTCCGTTTTCGGTCAGCTCCTCCCGGGCCAGCACGGTCAGGAGTGCTTCCGTCTGCCCCCGCCGTTCCAGTTGTTCGGACATCTTCGCGTAAAACCGCTCCATCTTCTGATGGTCGGAGAGGGTCCGCGGCAGGGAGAGGCGGCCGTAGAAGTTTGCCACAAAGAGGGTCATGGCGGAAATGCTGCCCATCAGCAGCTTCAGCACCGTGCGCCAGAGCTCCACGTCCGCGACCGCAACGGCGGGGCGGAAGATGAGTCCGCCGCAAAGCAGCTCATATCCCAGGCCCAGCAGATAGAGGCTTACGCTCAGAATCAGGGCAGTCCGCACGGTGCGTTCGCTGGTTGTGAGCTTCTGCCCGGCGGTTTTGGCGGCCTTCCGGTGGTACTCCCGCTGCGCCTCCACCCAGCAGGCGCGAATCTCATGCGTGTCCGCCGGCGCGCCGCCGACCGTCAGGGCGCAGAGGGCGTCCAGGACCCAGGCAGTCTCTTCCTGCTGCGTCCAGGACAGCAGCTCGCAGGCCTGAACGCGGCTGCCCGCATAGCGCAGATAGGTCTGAACCCGCAGGCACTCCGCAAGAACCCGGTATTCCAGATACCGACGGTGACAGTCGGAGCGGCGGGCGTAGCGCTGACAGGCCCAGGCGGAAAGCAGCATGACACCGCATACCAGGATCATCCAGATGGCCTGCACCTCGTCGTACAGCAGAAACGCAAAGGTCAGCAAGGCACTGGCCACAGCCAGCAGCCCAAGCACGCGCCGATACCGCCCGGCGTACTGCCGGCTGAGTTTTCCCGCCGCGCGGCTGATTGTCTCCATCTTTTCCAGAGCGGGATCCGCCTCATGTCCGGCGGGGAGACGGGAATTCCCCTCCTCTGAGACCCCGAGGGCATTCTGGTTGAAATCATCCGTTTTGCGGAGGATGTCCAGCATCGCC
>CAMVIC010000061.1 GCA_947167435.1 uncultured Clostridia bacterium
CCTCGGTGACCAGCACCTCGTCGCCGTTGAATTCTCTTTGTTTGAATTTTACGCTGAGCTTTTTCTGCTCTGTGGGCTTCTCGCTCTGCTGCAGCTTCTCGATGCGCTTTTCCATGGAGAAGGCCCGCTTGTGCAGCTTGTCCGCGCCCATGAAGGCCCACAGATGCATCTGCTCGGCGGCCCGGGTCAGCTGCTCGATCTTGGCCTGGTCCTTTTCGTATTTCTTCAGCTTCTCCTCAAAGCGCTGCTGGCGCTCCTGCACGTAGAAGCTGTAGTTGCCGCTGTAAAACTCCGCCTTCCCGTCGCTGATCTCGATGCAGCGCTGCACCACCGTGTCCAGGAAAAAGCGGTCGTGGCTGATGGCCAGCACCGTGCCCTTGAAGTGCAGCAGATAGTCCTCCAGCCACTCGGTGGCCCGCAGGTCCAGGTGGTTGGTGGGCTCGTCCAGCAGCAGGATGTCCGTATCCTCCAGAATGAGCCTTGCCAGGTTCACCCGGGTCTTCTCCCCGCCGGAGAGGCTGGAGAAGAGCTGGCCGCGCATGGCGGCGGGAATCTGCAGGCCGTTTGCCACGCGGTTCCGGTCCACGTCCATGGTATAGCCGCCCAGGCGACGGAAGTCGTCGCTGAGCCGGTCGTACTCCCGCAGCAGGGCGGGGGACTGGTCGTGCTCCATCAGCCCCACCAGCTCGTCCAGGCGGCGGCTGATGTCGTCCAGCCGCCGGTGGGCGCTTCGCAGCACGTCCTCGGTGGTCCAGTCCTCCGGGTAGACGGGAATCTGGGAGATGAGGCCCATGCGTTTGCCCGCCGCGATGGCGACAGAGCCCTCATCATAGGGGATTTCCCCCACCAGGATGCGAAAAAGCGTGGTTTTTCCGCAACCATTATGGCCCAGAATCCCCACCCGCTCCCCGGGGTTCACGGTAAAGGACAGACCGTCCAATATGTTTTTGCCCAGCTCAAAGGACTTGACCAGGCCGTTTACGGAGATTTCACTCATAGTTTTGTTCCTTTTTCGTTCTCAGTGCCTGGAAGACGGTCTGCTAAGTGCTACGCGCTAAGCACTACGCACTAGTCAAACCAGTACCGGCTGCGGGTGAAGACCGCGTACTGCAGGACGGTGTTTGCGATGGGGGAGGCCACGGTGAGACCGCCGCCGCCCTGCTCCACCATCACCACAAAGGCATAGGGGTGCTCCTCGTCGGCCAGAAAGCCGGTGAACCAGGCGTGGCTGGTGCCGTCGCCGATCTCGGCGGTGCCGGTTTTGGCGCGGATGGGCAGGTCCCCGAAGGCAGCCTCGCCCCCGTAGCTTTTTTCCACGTTGTTTGCCATCATCTCCTGCAGCTTTCTGGCCGTGTCCGTCTCCACCAGGCGGGATTTGATACTGGGCTCCGAGCGCAGCATGGTGGGCTCGCACAGCACCCCGTCGTTGGCGATGGCCATCACGTAGCGCAGCAGGGAATAGGGGCAGACCAGGTCCGTGGACTGGCCGATGCCGGCCCAGCCCAGCTCCGGGTCGCCCACAAACTCCAGCGGGAAGCTGCCCGCCGCAGTGGGGATGCCGTTGAGGCTGTGCCCGTCCAGAAAGCCGTACTGGCGCACGTACTGAATCATGGTGTCCTGGCCCAGGCGCACGGCCATCTGGGAGAAGGCCACGTTGCAGGAGTTGGCCATGGCGTCCTCAAAGCTCTGGGTATAGTGGGCACCCACGCAGATGACCGGCACGCCGGCAAAGGTGGTCTCGCCCTCGCAGAAGTATTTGCGGGTCTGAATGTCCGGCAGCTGCTCCCAGGCAGCGGCGGCTGTGATGAGCTTGAAAACCGAGCCGGGGATGAAGCTTGCGGACAGGCAGCGGTTGATATAGGCGCCGTCGTCCGGGTTGCTGCTGGGGTTGAGCGGGTCGATGACCGGGGTGGAGACCATGCACAGCAGCTCGCCGGTGCGGTAATTGGCCACCAGGACGGCGCCGCTGCGCCCGCCCATGGCGGAATAGGCCTTGTTGTCAAGCAAGGCGTCCACCGTCAGCTCCAGGGTGCTGTGGCGGGCCTGTGTGGTGCCGGAGAGGAGGCTGTAGCCCTGCATGTCGCCCCAGAAGGCGGACAGCACGCCGGAGCCCGTGCGGCCCCAGTAGTCGCCGGTGACGTGATAGTTTGCCGAGCGGGTCAGCTGGTCCTCGTTGAAGCGGTTTTCGGAGGCGTCGAAGGAGGCCAGCACCAGACCCGTCCGGTCCAGCACCTGGCCGGTGGAGAGGGAATTGAGCCGGGAGAAGTACAGCGCCCAGCTCCGGCCGTGCTCCACATAGCGCAGCGTGAACACCCCGAGCCCCAGAATGACCAGGGCCGAGAGCAGCAGCAGAGAGACGGCCCGCGTGGTGATGCGTCTCATGCCTCATCCTCCTCTCCGCCGTACAGATAATCCTTTTTGCGGGAGGCATAGTCCTTCTTCTCCTCGTCGGGAGCGGACTGAATCCGGTCCCCCGGGCGCACGGCAAAGCTTGCATCCCGGCGGTTGTCGGCGCTCTTGAGATAGGCCATCAGCATCCAGCAGGCAAGCAGGGAAGAGCCGCCCCTTGACACAAAGGGAAAGGTGACGCCGGTGAAGGGCAGAATGTCCAGGGAGCCGAACACGTTCAGGGCCAGCTGGGTCAGCAGAATGGCCATGGCGGCGCAGCCGGCGATGGCGTAATAGGCGGAGCGGCCGTTGCGGGTGCTGCGCACGGCGAAAAAGCTCAGCAGCAGCAGCGCCGCCACCGTGCACAAGGCCAGCAGCAGGCCCTGCTCTTCGCAGACCATGGCGAAGACCATGTCGGTGTTGGCGGCGAAGATATCCTTCAGCCAGCCGGCCCCGGCCCCCTTGCCGAACAGGCCGCCGGCCGCGGCGGCGGACAGGGCCCGGGTCTGCTGATAGCCCGCGCCGTACACGTCCTCCCACACGTGGCCCCAGGTGGCGAAGCGCTGGCCGATGTAGGGCCGGACGGAGACCGCCATGGCCCCCGCCATGGCGGCGCCGGACACCGCCAGAAACACCGTGGCGATGGAGCCGGAGCGCATGAAGGAGATCACCAGAAAGCTGATGAAAAAGACCAGCGCCGTGCCGAAGTCCCCGATCAGGGCCAGGGCCATGACGCAGATGGCCGAAAAAACGATGAAAACGTACAGGTTTCTTTCCCGGTAGAGCCGATCCATGGTGGCGGCGCCCACGTACACGTAGGCCACCTTCACAAGCTCCGAGGGCTGGAAGGAATAGCCGCCGAACTCCAGCCAGTTGCGGGCGCCCAGCACCACGTCGCTGGCCAGCACGTTCACCGCCAGCAGCAGCAGTGCCGCCGCCGCGATGGGCGTGCGCAGCACCGCCGTGCGCTTGAGATTGCGCAGCCACCAGCCCCCCAGCAGAAACAGCGCCACCGCCGCGATGGTCAGCAGAATCTGCTTGTACAGGTCCTCCGGCGTGGAGGAAGCGGCCACGCTCATGCCCACGCTGGTCAGATAAAAGGCCAGAATCTCCACCTCAAAGCCCTTGCGCCCGATCACGCGCATGGCGTTGTAGCAGCTCCATTCCAGCACGATCAGCGACAGAAAGCCCAGGGCGATGGCGGGAAGATGCTCCGCTGCGGCGGAAAAGCTGTGCTGCAGCAGCAGAAAGAGCTGGAAGGCAGTCAGCTCCAGCAGCGTCATGGCGGGGGAGATGTTCCGGCCCACGGCGCTGCGGGCGGATTCCAGCTTCTCCCGCTGCTCCTGGCTCAGATCCAGAAAGCGCACGCAGCTGCCGTTGAGGTTCATCACGTCCCCGTTGGATACGGCGGCGCCGTCGGTGCCCACCTGGACGCCGTTGATCCAGATGCCGTTGCGGAAAAACACGTCATACACGGTCCAGTTGCCCCGGTCGTCCCGGGTGAGCACCGCGTGGGCCCGGCCCACGCCCTTGTTCACCACGCGCACGTCCGCGCTGCGGCTGCGGCCGATGACCGCCTCCCAGTGGTGGACGGGCAGAGTCTCGTGCTGCCAGCGGATATAGGCCCAGGTCTCGGGCTCATAGCGTTCTCGCAGCATGGAGCGCAGGCAGCGCCCCAGAATCAGCAGCGACAGAAACAGCAGCATGAATTTGCTGGTGGGGACCATATAGGAGAGAAACGTGTCCATGCCGCCGCCTCCTTTCCCGGGCAGTAGCCCCAGGCTTGTTGACATAACTGCGTTCCTGCCATTATAACACAGCCCGTGGGGAAAACACAAGGTTTTTAGGGGAAAGGGGGAGGCGGTGCTTGGTGCTTGGCGGTTGGTGGTTGATGCTTAGTGCTTAGTTGATAGTAGTTAGAAGACGGGAGAAGCTGTACTTGGCTCTCCCCGGAGGGGCGAGCCAAGCTGGCTTCTCCGCGTAGGGGAGCAGCCTGCCCCTGCCGACCGCCGATTCCTGAAATCTGAAAACTGCAAACTGCTCCGCGCCCCATTTGACTATTTCGCAGAAATCTGTATAATAGTAAGGCACGGCCCCGACGGGGCCCCTCTGAACACAACAATCGAAAGGAATCCTTTCTATGAGCGAATGCACGCATGACTGCTCCAGCTGCAGCGCCAACTGCGCGGAGCGGAAACCGGAGAGCTTCCGCAAGGAGCTCAACCCCTATTCCAGCGTAAATAAGGTCATCGCCGTGGTCAGCGGCAAGGGCGGCGTGGGCAAGTCCCTGGTCACAAGCCTGCTGGCCAGCGAGATGCAGCGCCGGGGCCACAACTGCGCGGTTCTGGACGCGGACATCACCGGCCCCTCCATCCCCAAGTCCTTCGGCATCACCCAGCATGCCCGGGGCACCGACGAGTATCTGCTCCCGGTCACAACCCCCAGCGGCATACAGATCATGTCCATCAACCTGATCCTGGAGAACGAGACCGAGCCGGTGGTCTGGCGCGGCCCGGTGATCGCCGGCGCCGTCACCCAGTTCTGGACGGACGTGCTGTGGCAGGACGTGGACTATATGTTCGTGGACATGCCTCCCGGCACGGGCGACGTGCCCCTGACCGTGTTCCAGTCCCTGCCCATCGACGGCGTGGTCATCGTCACCACCCCCCAGGACCTGGTGAGCATGATCGTGGCCAAGGCCGTGAACATGGCCGCCATGATGAACGTGCCGGTGCTGGGCATTGTGGAGAATATGTCCTATTTCCAGTGTCCCGACTGCGGCGAGAAGCACTTCCTCTTCGGCGACAGCAAGGTGGAGCAGGTGGCGAAGGCCTTCGGCATCGATCACTATGTGCGCCTGCCCATCGACCCGGTGGTGGCCACCATGGTGGACGCGGGCGAGGTGGAGTCCGTGCCCGGGGACGAGATCGCCCCGCTGGCGGACTATATCGAAAAAGAGGCCTGCCCTCTGGAGGAGCAGGCATGAAGGTAGCGGTAGCGTACGACAACGGCGAGATTTTCGGCCACTTCGGCCACTGCGGCACCTTCGCCTTCTATGAGTACGGCGACTATGTCCACGAGTGCACCAAGACCCTGGTGGAGACCGGGGACCGGCAGGGCCACGAGGCCATGGCCGACCTCATGCGGGAGCAGGGCGTGGACGCGGTGATCTGCGGCAACATGGGGGGCGAGGCCAAGGCGGCGCTGCTGAGCATGGGCATCGTACCTATCGTGGGCTACAGCGGCGACGCGGACACCGCGGCGGACCTTCTGGTCACCGGGCAGCTGCCCCTCTCTCCCGCGGAGGGCGGAAGCTGCGGTTGCGGCGGCGACTGCGGCGGAGGCTGCTGCGGCGGCGACGAGGGCGGAAGCTGCGGCTGCGGCGGTGGATGCGGCTGCGGCTGCTGAATTGAACAGGAGTTCCCCCGGCCGGTATCGCGTGATGCCGGCCGGGGGAACCGTTTTTCTGATTCTGTTATCTGCTTTTTACGGAACTGACCGTGAGACCATGCAGCCGGAGCAAGAAAGACTTTTTCCGTGATTACGGAATGACAGTCTCCGGGCTAAACGCCAAACAGCAGATCGCCGTATGTCGGGAAGGGCCAGTAGGACGCGGCCGTAAGCGTCTCCGCTTTGTCGCAGAGCGTGCGCAGCGCGTCCATCTTTCCCAGAAGTTCATCCCGGATGAAGAAAGCCTGTACTGTGATATCCTCGCCGATACGGCTGTCGATACTCTCCTCCAACGCCTCAATGGCCGCGTCAATCTCATCGGAAAGGGCGGACAGCTTTTCAAGCAGCCTGGTGTCTGCCCGGCAAGGCAGCACGGCCACAGCTTTTTTCTTTTCGCTGATCCCGGAAGCCAGATCCCCGCAGTAGCGCAGCACAGCAGGCAGGATCTCTTTCTTCGCCATCTCCGCCATGGTCAGCGCCTCGATGCGCACCGTGCGGACATAGTTTTCCATCGTGATCTCATAGCGGGAACGAATTTCCGCCTCGGAGAAGATCTTGTGCCGCTGGAGCATGGCCATGTTTTCCGGATCCAGCACCATCTGCAGAGCGTCGGGTGTGGTGCGCAGATTGAGAAGGCCGCGTTCCTCGGTTGCCTCCTTGATCCAGGCGTCATCATACCCGTTGCCGTTGAACAGGATCCGCTTGTGCGCCTTGATGTTTTCACGGATCAGCTCGTGCAGGCAGGTATCAAAGTCCCCCGCACAGCTCTCCAGAACATCCGCAAACTGCCGCAGCGCTTCCGCCACGGCGGCGTTGATCATGATGTTCGCGCAGGAAATGGAATCGTTGGAGCCGACCATGCGGAACTCGAATTTATTCCCGGTAAAGGCAAAGGGCGAGGTGCGGTTGCGGTCGGTGGAATCCCGGTTGAAGCGCGGCAGCACGTCTGCACCGAGGCGCAGAGGCCGCTTTTCAGTCTCGGCGTAAGGGCTGTCAGATTCAATAGCGTCCAGCACAGCCGTGAGCTCGTCGCCCAGGAAGATGGAAATAACAGCGGGCGGCGCCTCGTTCGCGCCGAGGCGGTGATCGTTTCCGGCCGAGGCCACGCTCAAACGCAGCAGGCCCTGATATTCGTCGACCGCCTTGACGACCGCCATCAAGAAGAGCAGGAACTGGGCGTTTTCAAAGGGTGTGTCGCCGGGGCTCAGGAGGTTTACGCCGGTATCGGTCGCTATGGACCAGTTGTTGTGCTTGCCGCTGCCGGTGACGCCTGCAAAGGGCTTCTCGTGCAGCAGGCACATGAGCCCGTGCTTCCGAGCAACCTTCTTCATGACCTCCATCGTGAGCTGGTTGTGGTCGGCGGCGATGTTGGTGACGGTGAAGATGGGCGCGAGCTCATGCTGGGAGGGCGCGACCTCGTTGTGCTCAGTTTTGGCGTAGACGCCGAGCTTCCAGAGTTCCTCGTTTAAGTCCTCCATAAACGCCTTGACGCGCGGCTTGATCGCGCCGAAGTAATGATCCTCCAGCTCCTGGCCCTTCGGGGGCTTCGAGCCGAAGAGGGTGCGGCCGGTATAGATCAGATCCTTCCGCTTGAGGTACATCTCCCGGTCGATCAGAAAATACTCCTGCTCGGGGCCGACGTTGGTGACAACACGCTTGACCTCCGTGTTCCCGAGCAGCCGCAACACGCGCAGCGCTTCCCGGTTCAAAGCCTCCATCGAGCGCAGCAGCGGCGTCTTTTTATCCAGCGCCTCGCCGCCATAGGAACAGAAAGCCGTGGGGATGCAGAGCGTCTTTTCCTTGATAAAGGCATAGGAGGTCGGGTCCCAGGCGGTATAGCCACGGGCCTCGAAGGTCGCGCGCAGGCCGCCGGAGGGGAAGGAGCTCGCGTCCGGCTCCCCCTGAATGAGTTCCTTGCCGGAAAACTCCATGATCACGCCGCCGTCCGGCGCGTGGCTGATAAAGCTTTCATGCTTCTCGGCGGTGACGCCAGTCAGTGGCTGGAACCAGTGCGTGAAGTGTGTCGCCCCTTTTTCCACCGCCCAATCGCGCATCGCGGCGGCCACCGCGTTGGCCACCTCAGGATCCAGCGGCTTTCCCTCGCGGAGCGTCTGTTTCATGGCGTGATAGACGCTGCCGGAGAGCCGCGCCTTCATCGCTCTCTCATCAAAAACCATGCTTCCGAAGCTTTCTGTAACTGTGCTCATGTTTTCCGTCCTTTCTGTGATTGGCTTTTATTCTACCGTTACGCTTTTTGCGAGATTGCGCGGCTTGTCCACATCCAGCCCCTTGGCCACGCTCGTGTAGTAGCCCAGGAGCTGAAGCGGGATCACGGCGAGACTGCCGATGAAATGCGGGTCCGTTTTGGGGACATAAACCGTGAAATCGGCGGTGTCCTCTAGGGCGTAGTGACCATAGCGCGTGAGCCCCATCAGGTAAGCCCCGCGTGCCTTGCATTCGACCAGATTGCTG
>CAMVIC010000062.1 GCA_947167435.1 uncultured Clostridia bacterium
TGCAGAGCATGGTGGAGTTGGTAGCAGCGGGCATGGAGGCCATCAGGATCAGCACGCCTTTCAGAACCGGGTCAACATCTATAAAAGACAGCAGCAGCGCCATCAGCGCGCCAAGCCCCACAAGCCGGATCAGCACATAGGGGATCGCCCGCCATTCGGTGAAGATCTCCCGGAAGGGGACGCTGCCCAGCACCGAGCCGATGACCAGCATGGCGCAGGGCGAGGTGGCCTGACCGATGAAGGCGCAGCCGTCCAGGACCACCGCGGGCACCGGCACGCGCAGCAGATACAGGATCGCCGCCGCGACGCCGGAGAGGAAAGCCGGATTCAAAATCTTCTTCAGCGGCAGTTTACCCGCCAGCAGCCAGATGCCCAGCGAAAAGCAGAGCAGATTATACGGGATGTTCAGCAGCGAGCCGTAAAACGCGGCGTTTCCGCCCAGCACCGCGGCGCAAACCGGAATGCCGATATAGGTCACGTTGCCGCACATGGTCTCAAAGAGGTACACGCCCTTGTCTCCAGCGGGCGGCCGGAGCAGCGGAACGATGACGAGCGCCACAAGCCCGCTGAGCAGGAACATGCCAAAGGACAGGCAGAGGGTCAGCAGAACGCCTTTGGGGTCTACCGCGGAGCCGGAATTCAGGATTGCACTGAATAAATAAAATGGTAAAATGATTTTGACAACGATGTTCGACACCGTGGCGGTGCCCTCTTCGCTGAGGACTTTCAGCTTGCGGCAGACGAAGCCTGCCAGGATCCCGATAAAGATCACGGTGATCTGGTGCAGCGCTGCGGACATAGTTCTCCCTCCGTTTCTGCTTCACATTATATTAAACAGCCGCCTGCTTGAAAAGCGAAGAATTTGTTTTTTTATCCGCAAATTTGCTTCCTTTTCAACCTTGTCAAATATGTAAACAGCAAAGCAAATTTGCGAATATTCAAGCAGAAAAAGCCGTGCTATGGTAGTACCATCCCAATCCCGGAGATAAGATTAGGAGGTTGCACATGAGTACGAAAACAAAGAAAGGACTTTTAAGCGGCTGGTTTGAAGCTCCGTTCTGGAACACCCGGATCACCTCCGCCAATGTCCACGGCAAGGAGCGCTGGCTGGGCTATGTGGTCGGCCCCTTCGGCGTCATGCTGCTGCAGTCCATCGTCAACAGCTACTTCAACAAGTACCTGACCGATACCCTGGGCTTCACGGTCACCCGAGGCATGTGGATCGCCAGCTTCATGGTCGTGTTCCCGGTGCTGTCCAAGCTGCTCGACGCCATCACCAATGTGATCATGGCGAAGATTCTGGACAACACCAAGTGCCGCCAAGGTAAGCTGCGCCCCTGGTTTATCCTGTCTCTGCCCATCACGGTGGCCAGCATCATCATGATGTTCGCCATCCCGAATATGGGCGCCAAGGCCCAGGCCATCTGGGTCGTGATCTCGTATAACCTCTTCTACTCAGTCGGCTACACCATGTGGTACATGGCCTATGAGTTGTCCGCCGCGCTCTCCACCCGCAACGTCAAGCAGCGCTCCGGCAACTCCATCGCGGGCCAGGTCACCAAGAACATCGGCACCGGCATCATTTCCATCCTGTTCCCCACGATCCTGTCCCTGATCTCCCACAGCGTGGGCGGCGACAAGCAGGGTTATCTCGTGACCTTGTCCGTGATGTGCGTCATCGCCGTGCCCCTGACCTTCATCCAGTACTTCTACACCCGTGAGCGCATCACCGAGGAGCGCCGCGCCACCGAGGGCGAGGGTGAGCTGGTTCAGGTCAAGGAGGCCAGCTTCGGCACCCAGCTCAAAGCCTGCGTCAAGGACAAGTACTGGGTCATGTTCATCGTCCTGATCTTCATCTATCAGGTGCTCAACGCCCTCAAGGGCGTATCCCAGATCTACTACGCCGGCTGGGTCGTGGCCGGAAACGCCTACGGCGAGGCGGCCGCCATTCAGGCGCGCTTCACCATGATCGCTATGGCCCCCATGGGCCCGATGCTCTTCGTGGTGCTGCCCCTCATCAAAAAGTTCGGCCGCAGCAAAATGATCATCATTGGTTCGGCTATCGCCTTCGTGGGCGCGCTGATCGCCTTCTTCGGCGCAGGCAGCACCATGCCCGTCTATGCCGGTACCGGTCTCGGCGGCGTGGGCGCCATGTTCTACGTCTACACGATGATGAGCTTCACCGGCGACGCCATCGACCATGTGGAGTATTCCCAGCATGTCCGCGTGGAAGGTCTGACCGCCGCGCTGGTCGGCTTTATGCACTCGCTGGCCAACGGCATCGGCCAGGGCCTGTTCAACCTGGGCCTCATGATGAGCAAGTATTCGACGCCCGAGATGGTCGGCACCATGGAGAAGAAAGGTAAGCTGATCGAGCTCTATGCTGATCAGCCCGCCGCCGCCACCGGCTGGATCAACTTCTCCTATCAGGGCGCGATCGCGCTGACCGCGCTGCTGTTCCTCGTCCTGTTCGTGTTCTTCTTCGATATCGACAAGCGTATGCCGGAGGTCACCCACGCACTGGTCGAGCGCAAGAAGGCCGAGTGCGAGGCGAAGGGCATCCCCTATGTCTCCCACGAGGAGCAGATGAAGGCCGAGATCGCCCAGCAGCAGAAGGAAGCCGAGGAAAACCGCGTCAGGGAACTGAAAGAGTATTGCGAGAAGAAAGGGCTGGACTTCGACACGGAGAACCAGAAGTATCTCGACAAGCAGGCAAAGAAGGCCGCCAAAAAGGCAGCAAAGAAAGCAAAAGCACAGAAATAAACCGTAAATCGCGAACAGGCTTTCGGCGAAAAATCGCCGAAAGCCTGTTCTTTTATCGCTTCATATTCTGTTCCCGGAAGGCGGCGGGCGGAATGCCGGCAATCTCCTTGAAGGTCTCGGCAAAAAAGCTGCGGGAGCCGAAATGCAGCCTGTCGCAGATATCCTGGATGCTCAGATCCGAGGACAAAAGCAGTGTCTTGGCCTTTTCCACCTTGACAATTTTGATATAGTCGTTGATACTGAAGCCAGTCTCCGTTTTGAATTTCCGGGAGAGGTAATAGTCCGCATAGCCGATGTGAGAGGCGATCTCTGAGAGCGTCAGCTTGTCCTCCGCGTGCAGTTCGATATAATCACAGCAGCTCTGGATCTGGGGCGAGAGATCGGGATTTAAGCGCCCTTTGTGGACAAGATGGATGAAATCGTCGTACATGGTGTGCCCGATGTGCGCGGCGTCAGCCACGGTCTTACAGTCCAGAATATCCTGAATATAGGCGTCACCCCGGGAATAGGCCACCTCCGGCGAAAGCCCGCCCTGGATCGCCGCACGGGTGCAGAGAGAGATGAACACGATCTGCGATACCCGTACCTGCTCCAGCGAGCCCATCTGCCCGGCCTGGACGCCGCGGCTGGCGGAGGCAGCGTTATGGAGCACGGATTTGTAGTTGAGGTCTCCCTCGCTCACCATACGCATCAGGGCCTGCTCCGTGCGATAGGTGTTCATGCGGTCCTTTCGGATCACAGGCTCCCGTTCACCCTGCTTGAGTGCCGGTTCAAAAAACGCGATATCCGCGTTGGTCAGTTGCTCGCCGGTGATACAGTAGTGCAGCATCAGCGTCTGACGGAAGAAGTCGATAGTGGAGACCACCGGGATCCGCTGCAGGATCTTGATGAGCTTCGGCCGCCAGCGGTTGGGGATCTTGGCACTCTGCACCGCCTTGCTGATGCCGTCATAGCTCAGCTCCGTGGTGGTCGTCGGGCCGAAAACATGGATACGCTTGAGCTCGTCCCCCTCAAACTCAAAGGCCGCGCTCCAGCTCAGACCGTAGTGGTTGCTCAGCAGGATCGGCTCCCGGTGCGCTTTGGCGTGATTCTGCACCGCCTCCATGCACCCGGAGGAAAAGAAAACCTGATCCAGCACCTTGTCCGGGCAGTTGGTGCCGACCAGCCTGCCTTCGGCGTCATAGCACCATGCGTACATTTTTCCCGCACAGGACAGCAGATCCTGCAGCACGTGCAGGCGCTCTCCCAAAGGCAGATCCATTAAGGCCATAGCGGCAACCCCCTTTTTATGATCTGATTTCAGTGTATCACAGATTCATCAAATTTCAAGACAGTTTGGCAAAAATGAGAATATACCATTTTGCCGCAGATCCGTATAATAGGCTCATCAAATGAGAAAAGGAGCTTTGCATATGAAAATCGGTTTTATCGGAATGGGTATCATGGGCAAGCCCATGGCTTTAAATCTCGTGAAAGCGGGGTATGACGTAACGGTCTCCAACCGCAATATGGCCAAGTGCGAGCCTCTTGTTGCCGCGGGCGCCAAGTCCGGCAGCTATATCGAAGTGGCCGAGAGCTGCGATGTGGTCATCACCATGCTCCCCAACGGCCCCCAGGTCAAGTCCGTCATGCTGGGCGAAAACGGCGTGGCAGCGCACATGAAAGCCGGTTCCACCTTCATCGACATGAGCTCCATCAACCCCGTCGATTCCAAGGCCCTGTGCGAAGGCGTCGCGCCTTACGGCGTCGAAATGCTGGACGCCCCGGTCTCCGGCGGCGAGCCCAAGGCCATCGACGGCACGCTTTCCATCATGGTGGGCGGCAAGCAGGACGTGTTTGACAAATACAAAGAGATGCTCTCCGCCATGGGCTCCTCCGTGGTGCGCTGCGGCGACGTAGGCGCGGGCAACACCACGAAGCTCGCCAACCAGATCATCGTGGCCTGCAACATCCAGGCGCTGGCCGAGGCTCTGACCCTGGCCCAGAAAGCGGGCGTGGATCCCAACCTGGTCTTTGATGCGATCCGCGGCGGGCTGGCCGGCTCCACTGTCATGAACGCCAAGGCTCCCATGATGATCGCGGGCAACGACAAGCCCGGCTTCAAAATCGACCTGCACATCAAGGATCTGAACAACGCTCTGGACTGCGCCCACTCTGTCGGCGCGCCCGTTCCCATGACGGCGTCCGTGCAGGAGATCCTCCAGTGGATGCACAATCACGAGGGCGGGAATAAGGATCACAGCGCCATCGCCCAGTATTATGAGTATCTCTCCGGGATCCAGATCGGAAGATAAAGAAAAACAATTACAGCCCCGGCTTTCGCCGGGGCTGTTGCGCTAAAAGGAGTCAGCTATGAATCGTAAACTTCGGATCGACGCGGAAAAAGCCGCCTATACCGCCATCAACGCCGTGATGCCGGAGGGCGCTGTGCGCCGTGCGCTGCTGGGAAAACAGTTCCCGGGCCGCGTGTTTCTGATCGCGGCCGGCAAGGCCGCACCCCGCATGGCCCAGGCGGCTCTGTCTGTTCTCACGGTTCCGGTGACAGACGGACTTGTCATCAGCAAATACGGCCACTTTGACGAGCCGATCGGGACTTTGCGCTGCTTCGAGGCGGGGCATCCCGTCCCGGATGAAAACAGCGTCCTCGCCGGAGAGGCGGCGCTGAAGCTGACGGAGGATCTGCGGGAGGACGACACGGTGCTGTTCCTGCTCTCCGGCGGGGGCAGTGCGCTCTTTGAAAAGCCTCTGATCCCGCTCCATGAGCTGCAGAACATCACCAATCAGCTCCTGGCCTGCGGAGCGGACATCGTGGAGATCAACACCATCCGCAAACGGCTCTCCGCCCTCAAGGGCGGAAAGTTCGCGGCTCATTGCGCGCCCGCCCGGGTGGAGGCCGTGATCCTCTCAGACATTCTGGGCGATCCGCTGGACAGCATCGCCTCCGGCCCAGTGAGTTCTGACACGGCGAAGAGCACCGACGCCCTGGCCATCGCTGCAAAGTACGGCCTGCACATCAGCCCGGAGGCGGAAGCCTGCCTGCATGTAGAAACGCCCAAGGAGCTGTCCAACGTCCATGCGCAGGTAGTGGGGAGCGTCCGCGAGCTTTGCCATGCTGCGGGTGAGGCCTGCGAGCGTCTGGGCTACGAGACCGTATTTCTCACCGACCGCCTCGACTGCGAGGCGCGGGAGGCGGGACGCTTTCTAAGCGCCGTTCTCCATTCTCACGCAGCCGAAGGGAAAAAGATTGCCTTTCTTTCCGGCGGCGAGACCGTCGTCCATCTGACCGGAAAGGGCCTGGGCGGCCGGAACCAGGAGCTGGCACTTGCCGCCTCGGAAGGGCTGCGGGGGCTCCGCAACGCCTGTGTGATCTGTGTGGGCTCCGACGGGACAGACGGCCCCACCGACGCGGCAGGCGGCTATGTGGACGGCGATACCTTTGACGAACTCAAAGGAAAAGGGATCTCTCTGCACGAGACGCTTCGGAACAACGACGCTTATCACGCGCTCCGGGCGGTGGACGGCCTGATCGTAACCGGCCCCACGGGCACCAACGTCAACGATCTGTACCTCGGCCTGATCGACGCGGAACAGGAGGAAAGAACATGGCGCTGCATGTGATGGAGGAGGCCAACCGCTGCCTGGGCTGCAAGAAGCCGCGCTGCCGGGAGGGCTGCCCGATCCATACCAACATCCCCGAGGTCATCCGGCTGCTAAAAGACGGAAAGCTCAACGACGCCGGGTGGATGCTCTTTGAAAACAATCCGCTCACCACGGTGTGCAGCATCGTCTGCGACCACGAGCACCAATGCGAGGGACACTGCGTGCGCGGCATCAAGGATACGCCGGTGCATTTTTCGGTTATTGAGAATTACATTTCCACGACCTACGCCCACCAGATGGTCAAGGGTCCTGCGCCCTCGAACGGGCGCAGGGTGGCCATCATCGGGGCTGGGCCTTCCGGACTTACTATTGCGGTGATCCTGGCCCGCTACGGCTATCAGGTCACGATCTTTGACAGCAAAGACAAAATCGGCGGCGTCATGCGCTACGGCATCCCGGATTTTCGCCTTCCCGATGCGGTGCTGGATGATTTTGCCTACCGTCACCTGGAGCTCAAAGGGATCCGCTTCCGCCCCAACACCACCATCGGCGGCGCGATCAACCTGGACGACCTGTTCCGCGACGGCTATCAGAGCATTTTTGTCGGCGCCGGACTCTGGCGGCCGAAAACGCTGCATATCAAGGGCGAGACGCTTGGGCACGTTGCCTTTGCCATCAATTATCTGGCCTCTCCCTCGGCCTTCCGCCTGGGAGAACAGGTGATCGTGATCGGCTCGGGCAACTCCGCCATGGACTGCGCCCGCACGGCAATCCGCCAGGGGGCGCGCAACGTCACCGTATTCAATCGCCGTGACAAAATCGCTGCAAGCCAGTATGAATCCAGCTATGCCAGGCTCGAGGGCGTGGAGTTCGTGATGATGAAGAACCCTGTTGAGATCCGCGACGACGGCGTTGTCTTCGCAGACAACGAATTTGATGAGGACGGAAAGCTCCGCGCCGTCCCCGGCTCGGAAAAGCTCTACCCCTGCACAGGCGTCATCGTAGCGGTCAGTCAGGAATTGGAAAGCAACATCATCAATACCGCCAAAGGGCTTGAGCGGGGGCGCAGCGGCATCATCGCCGTGGATGAGGACGGTCACACCTCCCGTCCCGGCGTATTCGCGGCGGGCGATATCGCCCACGGCGCCCGCACGGTAGTCGAGGCGGTAGCCGCCGGCAAGCGCGTGGCAGAGAGCATGCACGCCTACATGCAATCCCTGCCCTTGCCTCAGACGAGCGACTATCCCGATGTGCCGACTGCCGAAACCATCAGCGCCTCCGCCCAGGCCGAGCAGTTGCTGTGAGAAGAAAGGAGACCAGACATGAGACAAATCATCAACTTCAACGACAACTGGACCTTCCTCAAGCCCGGCGAGACGGCTGCCCCCGTGACGCTGCCCCACACCTGGAACGCCATCGACGGACAAGACGGCGGCAACGACTACTGGCGCGGCACCGCCACCTACTCCAAGGCCTTTGCCAAACCGGAGCTGAGAGACGGCGAGCGCTGCTTTATCGAATTTGACGGCGCGGCCATGACGGCGGATGTGATCCTCAACGGCAGGCACCTGGCCCACCATGAGGGCGGCTATTCCACCTTCCGGGCCGATCTCACCGATGCGCTCGAAGACGAGAATCTGCTGGTGGTGACCGTGGACAACAGCGCCAATGACCGGGTCTATCCCCAGATGGCCGACTTCACCTTCTACGGCGGCCTCTATCGGGACGTGAAGCTGATCGTCGTCCCTGCCGAGCACTTTGAACTGCTCAAGGACGGCACACCCGGCATCAAGGTCACGCCGGAGGTACATCTGAAGGAGCGGGAAGCCTATGTCGCTGTGGAGACCTGGCCTGTCGGCGGCAATGAGGTCTGGCTGGAGATCCCGACAGAGCATGGGAAGGAATTTCGCAAGGTGGAGATCGGTAACGGACACACCTACACCAA
>CAMVIC010000063.1 GCA_947167435.1 uncultured Clostridia bacterium
GAGATTCTGCTGGACACCAGCGCCTCTGTGGACGCGGAGCTGCTGAGGGCCTTCGTGCGGGGCGTCAAGGGCCTGCTGCAGGAGGACGCGGTGGTGCGCGTGGGCTGCTTTGACACGCAGTTTTACGGCTTCCGGGAGATTCGCAGCGGGAAGGACATCCAGGCGCTGGAGCTGCGGGGCGGGGGCGGCACCAATTGTGAAGCGGCCATCCACGCCTTTACCGGCGACGCGGAGACCCGCATCGTGTTTACCGACGGCTACGCCGAGATGCCGGAGGAGCGCTGTGACGCCATCTGGCTGATCTACAGCGATATGCCGGCGCATCCGCCGGGCGGGCGTGTGATCTACGTGAAAAAACCCGAGGAGAAGTAGAGCTATGAAATCGATTTTCTTATCACCTGAGCAGGTGTTTGAGCGGCCGCTGCCGCTGTTTCGCGCGGTGGGCGCCGCCGCGGCCGCCACGGACCTGGTGCGCCTGAGCACCCCGGACGACGGCTTCACCCTGGATGACGGAAACGTGAACTACTATCTGAGCGGCGGCGCCTGCGCCGACCGCTTCGGCCGGGCGGAGCCCTGCGCCGTCTGCGCGGTGCGGCCCGCCCTGCTGCTGGAGGCCGGGGAGGAGGAGCTGCTGCGGCACAAAAAGGAGAGCCGGGGCATCGCCACGGTGGAATACGGCTGGTATCCCACGGTGATCCTGGACGCCTCTCTGCGCGCTCTGGCGGACAAGCAGTATCGGGACGGCGCCCTGCCCGACACGGGCAAACGCGTCACCGTTCGCGGCGAAAAGCAGACCGTCTACCGCTTCGGAGCCAAGCAGATCGTCCGGGTGGAGGCCTGCGCCGGCGGCGCCGTGGGCTACGTGCAGCTGTCCGACGGGACGCTTCTCAGCGAAGGTGAGCGTGTATTTCTGGAGCTGCGGCCCGTCCGCTGGTTCTATGACGAGGCAAACCGTATGCTGGTGAGCGTGCGGGCCCTCTTCGGCGGGCTGGACCGGCAGGAGGCGGAGGCCTGCCTGGCGGAGACCTTCCTGCAGGAGCTTACGGCGGAGGACGCGGACAGCCTGCCGGAGACGGCTTCCTTCCGGGTGGAGCAGCACGACGAGCTGAGCCTGATCCGTGCCTTCGTGGAGGCGGACATTCCGGTGTTCATCCACGGCCTTTCCGGCGACGGCAAGAGCGACCGGGTGAAAGAGATCGACCCTGCGGTACTGGATATCGAGCTGGTCAACGAGACGCCGGAGACCATCAACGGCCGGGCCGTATACAACGAGGCCAAGGACGAGATCATCGACATCAAGCCCGCCTGGCTTGTGAAGCTGGAGCGGCTGTGCCGGGACGGGCAGCTGCACATCCTATTTTTCGATGAGCTGACCAACGCCACCAAGCAGACCCAGTCGGTGATCTTCAAGATCGTTCTGGAGCGCTTTGTAAACAACCGCTGGCCCCTGCCGCCCAACGCCCGCATCGTGGCCGCCGGCAACGACCGCAGCGAATCCAGCGCCGCCCACGACCTGGCGGAGCCCCTCTTCGGGCGTTTTGCCCATATCTACATCCGCACCACCGTGGAAAACTGGATGCCCTGGGCGGTGCGAGAGCGCATCAACCCCTATGTGCTGGAGTTTCTGGCCAACAACGATCTGTATCTGCGCACGGCCTATACCGGCGCGGAGGGCTATGCGGACCCGCGGCGCTGGGAGATGGTCTCCCGGGCGCTGGACAGCTCCGGCAACGACTTCTCCCTGCTGGCGCCCATCGTGGGCAGGGACACGGCGGAGGCCTTCATCCGCTTCTTCCGCGCCCAGCAGGAGATCAGCGTGCTGGGCAGCTACACCGATGAAGAGCTTGCCCGCTTCAACACCGCCCGGCGGTACCAGCTGGCCCAGCAATGCCTTTACGCGGCCGATTCCCGGCCCCGGGAGGCACGGGAGCTGGTGGAACGGCTGGGACCGGAGTTCCTGGCCTGGTTCGACTATGTGCGTGAACGGAAAAACCAATAGATCAATAGACGAAAGGCGCTGCCCGTTATGGCAGCGCCTTTTGCCTATTACATGTTTTTCTTTGCGGCGGAGAGCATGAGCTTGAGGCGGTTGAGCTGGTTGACCTCGCTGGCGCCGGGATCATAGTCCACGGCGGCGATGTTTGCCTGGGGATAGGCCCTGCGCAGCACCTTGATGACACCCTTGCCCACCACGTGGTTGGGCAGGCAGGCAAAGGGCTGGATGCAGACGATGTTGGGTGTGCCGGTGCTCAGCAGCTCCACCATTTCCCCGGTGAGGAACCAGCCCTCTCCGTACTGGTTGCCGATGGAAAGGAAGGGCTTGGCCAGCTCCGCAATCTGCTCGATGGGCAGGGGAGAGTCAAAGCGGCGGCTCTGCTCCAGGGCCCGCAGAGCGGGGGCGCGCAGGGCGCGGATGGCGTCCACTCCGATCACCGCAGTGGCCGAGGAGGTCCAGCTCTTGCCCAGGTATCTGTGCCGGTAGTCGTTGTTGTATACGCAGTAGTTGAGAAAATCCATCAGGTCCGGCACCACCGCCTCGGCGCCCTCGCTCTCCAGCAGCTCCACCAGGTGGTTGTTGGCCAGAGGCATGTATTTGACCAGAATCTCTCCCACGATGCCCACCCGGGGCTTGCGGAGCGTCTCGTCCATGGGGAAACGGTCGAATTCCTCCACAATCTCCCGGCAGAGCCGGCTGTATTCGCTGCGGCTCTTCTTGGCTGTAAGCGCCTCCGTGCAGCGGGCGCTCAGACGCTCGTAGAGGGCGTTGGCGGAGCCCGGACTCAGCTCGTAGGGCCGCACCCGGTACAGGCAGCGCATGAGCAGGTCTCCATAGACCAGGGCGCGGCCTGCGTCCAGCAGCATGGGCGGCGGAATGTGGAAGCCCTCGTTTCGCTCCATGCCGTTGGCGTTGAGGGAGATCACCGGGATGTGACCCAGATTGGCCTTGTCCAGGGCCCGGCGGATGAAGCTCACATAATTGCTGGCCCGGCAGCAGCCGCCGGTCTGGGTCATGATGACGGCCAGACGGTCCGTGTCATAGCGGCCGGACAGCACCGCATCCATAATCTGCCCCACGACGGTCATGGCGGGAAAACAGGCATCGTTGTTCACATAGCGCAGTCCCGTGTCGATGGCGGCCCGGTTGTCGTTGTCCAGGACCACCATGTGATAGCCGTATTTCTGAAACACGGGGCCCAGCAGGCGGAAATGGATGGGGCTCATCTGGGGGGCCAGGATGGTCCAGCCCTCGCGGAACATCTCCCGGGTAAACGCGCTCCGGCGGTAAGCGGCAGCGCGGGGCTGAGGCAGGATGTGCTTTTCCCGGCGCAGGTTCATGGCCGCAATCAGGCTGCGCACCCGGATGCGGGCGGCGCCCAGGTTGCTGACCTCGTCAATTTTCAGCACCGTGTAGAGCTTGTTGCTGCCCTCCAGAATTTCGGCCACCTGGTCGGTGGTCACCGCGTCCAGCCCGCAGCCGAAGGAATTGAGCTGCACCAGCTCCAGATCCTCCCGGCGGGAGACGAACTCCGCCGCCGTGTACAGCCGGGAGTGGTAGACCCACTGATCGTTGACCCGCACCGGGCGTTCCGGCTCAAAGTCCACGGGCAGGCTGTCCTCGGTCAGTACCGTAAGCCCATAGGAGGCGATCAGCTCCGGAATGCCGTGGTTGATCTCCGGGTCAATGTGGTAGGGCCGGCCTGCCAGCACAATGCCCCGGCCGCCGGCGGCCTCCATCTGCGCAAGCAGACGCCTGCCCTCGGCGCGGATATCCGCCTTGGCTGCTCTCTGGGCCATCCAGGCGTGCTTTACCGCCGCCCGGGTCTCCCAGGCGGGAATGTCCCACTCCTGGCTGCACAGCTCCACCAGGCGCTCCTCCGCGGTTTTTTCACTGGTCAGCGCGATAAAGGGCCGGATGTAGCGCACCTTCCCCTCGGCAACCGCTTCCACGTTGTTTTTCAGGTTCTCCGGATAGGAGACCACGATGGGGCAGTTGAAGTGGTTCTGGGCGCCGCCCGTCTCCTGGTGCTCGTAGAACACGCAGGGGTGGAAGATGGTGGTGATGCCCCGGTCGATGAGCCACTGGACGTGCCCGTGGGCAAGCTTTGCCGGATAGCATTCGGATTCGGAGGGGATGGACTCCATCCCGCGCTCGTAAAGCCTGCGGCTGGAGAAGGGGGACAGCTCCACGCGAAAGCCCAGCTGCCTGAAAAAGGTGGCCCAGAAGGGATAGTTTTCGTACAGGTTCAGCACCCGGGGGATGCCGATAACGCCCCGGGTTGGGTTTTCCAGGGGAGGATAGTCAAAAAGCCGCTGCTTTTTGTATTCCACCATGCTGGGTGCGCGCTCAGTCCCGCTGCCGCCCAGGCCCCGCTCACAGCGGTTGCCGGTGATGTGCTTTCGCCCGCCGGGGAAGCGGTTCACGGTCAGAAGGCAGTTGTTCTGGCAGCGGCCGCAGCGGACGGTTGCCGTTGTATAGCTCAGGTTCAGAAGCTCCTCCAGGGGCGGCATCAAGGTCTGCTGGCCGTGGTAGCGGTCCCGCGCAATCAGAGCCGCGCCGAAGGCGCCCATAATGCCGGAGATGTCCGGACAGGTGACCTCCACCCCGGCGATTTTCTCCAGGGCCCGGAGCACGGCCTTGTTGTAGAAGGTGCCGCCCTGAACCACGATGTGCCGCCCGAGAGAGGCGGGGTCCGTGAGCTTGATGACCTTGAAGAGGGCATTTTTGATCACCGAGCAGGCCAGGCCTGCCGAGATATCCGGCACCTCCGCCCCCTCCTTCTGGGCCTGCTTCACGTTGGAATTCATGAAAACCGTGCAGCGGGTACCCAGGTCCACCGGGTTCTTGGCAAAGAGAGCCTCCTGGGCGAAGGCCTCGGCGGTATAGCCCAGAGAGTTGGCAAAATTTTCAATAAAGGAGCCGCAGCCGGAGGAGCAGGCCTCGTTCAGCAGCACCGTGTCCACCGAGTGATTGCGCAGCCGGATGCACTTCATGTCCTGCCCGCCGATATCCAGCACGCAGTCCACCTGGGGGTCAAAGAATTCGGCCGCGGTGCAGTGGGCGATGGTCTCCACCTCGCCCTCGTCCAGGGCGAAGGCGGATTTCAGCAGCCCCTCGCCATAGCCGGTGGAGCAGGAGCGGACGATTCTGGCGGTGTCCGGCAGCGCCTCCTTCAGCTGCGCCATGGCGCTGAGGGCGGTTTTGACAGGGTTTCCCCGGTTGTTGGCGTAATAGGAAAAGAGCAGCTCGCCCCCCGTGCCGATCAGCGCAAGCTTTGTGGTGGTGGAGCCCGCGTCAATGCCCAGAAAGCAGTCGCCGCGGTAGTCTGCCAGGGATGACTTCTGCACCACCGCCAGCTGATGCCGGTGACAGAAGGCCTCATACTCCTCCTGAGAGGCGAAAAGCGGCGGCAGCCGCTTGAGCTCAAAGGCCATGGAGACCCCGCTCTGCAGCCGGTGGATCAGAGCGTCGATGGGGAAGGCCTCGGCATCCTCCGCCTCCAGCGCCGCGCCCAGGGCGGCGAACATGTGGGAGTCCGGCGGGTCCACCACGTTTTCCGGCGTCAGCTTCAGGGTGCGGATAAAGGCCTTTTTCAGCTCCGGCAGAAAGTGCAGCGGCCCGCCCAGAAAGGCCACGCAGCCCCGGATGGGCTTGCCGCAGGCCAGCCCCGAGATGGTCTGGTTCACCACCGCCTGAAAAATGGAGGCGGCAAGATCCGCCCTGGTGGCACCCTCGTTGATGAGGGGCTGAATATCCGACTTGGCACAGACCCCGCAGCGGGCCGCAATGGGATAGATCTGCCGATAGTTTGCTGCCTCGTCGTTGAGGCCGCCGGCGTCGGTCTGCAGCAGGGAGGCCATCTGATCGATAAAGGAGCCGGTACCGCCGGCGCACACGCCGTTCATGCGCTCCTCCAGCCCGCCGGTGAAGTAGATGATCTTCGCGTCCTCGCCGCCCAGTTCAATGGCCACGTCGGTCCGGGGCGCGGTGTGCTGCAGGGCGGTGGCCACCGCCACCACCTCCTGCACGAAGCGGATTGACAGGGCCTTGCCCAGATTGATGGAGCCGGAACCGGTGATGCCGGCGCGCAGCTCACACGCGCCGGTCAGCGTCCGGGCATCCTGCAGAAGCGCCGCCAGCGTTTCCTGGGTATGGGCCCGGTGACGCCGGTAGTCACGGAACAGGACGCCGCCGTTTTCGTCCAGCACGATCAGTTTTACGGTTGTGGAGCCGATATCGATTCCGGCCCGGTAGCATTTCATGGATTCACCTGCTGTCTGTCTCTGTTTGAGAGAGTTATTCTAGCATAATCCTTCAAGTTTTTCAAGAATTCGCGCATTTCTTTACGCGCTCTTACCGCTTTGCCTTTTTTTGGAGATTTGTGCAGCTTAACTAAAGCGGGTCTTTAGCCTTTTAAATATTTGCACAATTAAATGCATTGACATTTTCAGGGAAATGTTGGTAAGATAAAGGCAACTTTTTGAAAGGACGGCAGCATATGATGTTTGCAAAGGCCAACTTCAGCATGTTCGGCACCGCCTGGGGCGATGCTTCCTTTGCTGCGTCCATGGCCGCTGTTCTGCTGTCTTTGCTGGGCATCGCTGTTGCGATGTCCTTTTTCGTTTTTCTGCACGCCATAGCGGTTCTGTTGGTCCTGTGCATTCCGGCCGTCGGCCTGCTGAGAATTACCGATTATCTGCCATACCGTCGAAGCAACAGACGAAGCTGACATTTTTTGTATGTTGACCGGCTCTGTCTTCACGGACGGGGCCGGTTTTCATATATTCCCGCGCTGTACGCCGGGGACGCATCCCCAAATTTCAGGAAAAGGAGAAACAAAAATGAAAACAATGAAGAAGCTCGCATGCATGTTTATGGCTCTCGCCATGATCTTCGCTCTGGCTGCTCCCACCGCCTTTGCGGACGGGGCCATCAAGATCGGCGGTACCGGCCCGCTGACCGGCGGCGCTGCCATTTACGGAAATGCCGTCTACAATGCCGCGCAGATCGCCGTGGAAGAGATCAACGCCATGGGCGGCGTCCAGTTTGAACTGCGCTATGAGGACGACCAGCACGACGCCGAGAAGGCCGTCAACGCCTACAACGCGCTGAAGGACTGGGGCATGCAGATTTCCATGAGCTCCGTCACCTCCATTCCCGCTGCGGCCACCTCCGCCGAGACCTTCAACGACCGCATCTTTGCCCTGACGCCTTCCGCCTCCGCTCTGGCTGTCGTTGAGGGCAAGGACAATGTCTTCCAGATGTGCTTCACCGACCCTGGCCAGGGCGACGCCTCTGCCCGATACATCGCCGGCAAGGGCCTGGCCACCAAGGTCGCCGTGATCTGGAAGAACGACGACGTGTACTCCAAGGGCATCTACGAGACCTTCATGGCCGCGGTTCCCGAGCTGGGCATTGAGGTCGTGAGCGACACCACCTTTGCCGACGGCAACAACACCGACTTCTCCGTGCAGATCGCGGACGCCCAGAGCAAGGGCGCAGAGCTTGTGTTCCTGCCCATGTACTACGACGCTGCCTCCCTGATTCTGACCCAGGCCGACAATGTGGGCTTCTATCCCTACTGGTTCGGTGTGGACGGCATGGACGGCATCCTGACCCTGGAGGGCTTTGACACGGAGCTTGCCGAGGGCGTCATGCTGCTGACCCCCTTCAACGCCGACTCCACCGACGAGCGCACCGCCGCCTTCGTTGAGAAGTATCAGGAGCGCTTCGGTGAGGTCCCCAACCAGTTCGCTGCCGACGCCTACGACTGCGTTTACGCCTTTGCCCAGGCCTGTGAGGCCGCCGGCGTTACTGCCGACATGAGCAACGAGGAGATCTGCGCCGCCATGATCGAACAGTTCACCACCATGAGCTTCGACGGCCTGACCGGCGACGGCATGACCTGGGGCGCGGATGGCACCGTCACCAAGGTTCCCCACGGCATGGTCATCCAGAACGGCGCCTACGTGGGCCTCGACTGATCCCGAGTCCTGAACGAAAACCCGATCATCCGGTTTTCGCTTTATCTCAGACCCCTGCAGCTTCCGGGATGGGCGCGCAAGCGTCCATCCCGGAAAGCACGGATGCCCGGCGGAGAGCGGTCCGGTCACGGGCCTTTCTCCGCTGCGCATCCGAAGAGATTGCATCATCGAGGTAAAAAGGCATGAGTTTTCTGAACTATCTGATCAGCGGCATCAGCCTGGGCAGCATCTACGCCATCATCGCCCTGGGCTATACCATGGTCTACGGCATCGCCAA
>CAMVIC010000064.1 GCA_947167435.1 uncultured Clostridia bacterium
AGCATTATTACCCCGAGGCGGCGGATGCGATGGAGGGAAGAAAGTACGGCTTCAACCTCAAAAGCCAGCTGCTGAAGCTGTTTGTGATCTTTCCCGCCGTCTCCGCGCTGGCAGCCTGGATCTGCACCCGGTTCTGAGAAACAGTGGGAGGAATAAATATGCTTGCCATCAAACTGATCGCGGAAGGTCTTGGACTGGGCTTTCTGCTGTACCTGATCTGTGCCTTCGGCATTCGAAACGGCGCCGTTGGCATGGTGCATCTCTACGATCAAACGGTGCAGGAGCGGGTCGTCAAGCTGGGCCAGACCACCATGGAGGAGATCCGGAAACGGAGCGTGCGCTTTAAATGTCTGTGCCTTCCGGGCTACCTGATTTATGTGCTCCTCTGCGTATATGCCGTCAACGGAGCGAGGGGCTTCTGGCCCGGTTTCTGGCAGGGCTTTTTGATCTTGTCCATCATGAATCTGATCGACCGCTTCCTGATCGACGAGTATTGGGTCGGCCATACCAAGGCCTGGATCATCCCAGGCACGGAGGATCTGAGGCCGTATATCACGGCGAAGGACAAGAAACAGAAATGGATCATGGGAACCGTGGGCATGGCGTTTATTGCCGCTATCCTATCGGGGATCATGGCCCTGATACTGAGATAGGAGGGAATAAGGATGCAATTTGACGAAATGGGCAATCCGTCCGGAAAGACCCTGATGCTGCTGCCGGGGACGGCCTGCGACTATCAGACAAACTTCGCTGCGGTGCTGGACCGTCTGGGCGAGAAGTATCACCTGATCTGCGTCAATTATGATGGTTTTGACGGGAGCGGGACGATCTTCCCGGATATGATCACGGTAACAGAGAAGATAGAAGAATATATCAAAGAAAACTATAACGGAAAGATCGACGGAGCCATCGGTTCCTCTCTGGGCAGCAGCTTCGTCGGCCAGCTGATCCAGCGGGAGAACATCCACATCGACCATGGCATTTTCGGCAGCCCGGATCTGGACCAGAGCGGAAAGATCAGCGCCTGGCTGCAGTCAAAGCTGGTGGTCCCGCTGCTGACCAGCTTTACCAAAAATGAGAAAAAGAGGATAAAAACCAGGGAAAAACTCAAGAGCTTTTTCGAAATGGACGACGAGGCGGCGGACCGCTTTATGGGCTGCTTTTCCAAATTCAGCCCGGAGTCCATCAAAAACGAATACTACACGGACCTTCTCACCTGGCTCAGGGACGATATCCACGTGGAGGGCACGAAGATCCATTTCATCTATGCCAACAAAATGGGCGAAAAGTATCTGAAGCGATATAAAAAGTATTTCCGGGATCCGGAGATCCGCGAGTTTAATATGCAGCATGAGCAGTGGCTCTTCGGCGGGGAAAAGTACACCGCGCCGGTACTGCGGGCGATCGACGAGTTTATGGAGCTTACGGCAGAATAAAGCCGAAAGAGCAAAGGAGCGGAAAGAATGGTCACGCTGATTTTGATGCTGACGATGTGTGCCTTGCTGTTCCTCATGATCTGGGCGGCGACGTACTTCTACCCCTGGACGGGACTGCTTCGGTTTTTCCCGAAAGACATCGAAGAAAAAGCCAGACTGCATAAGCCGCCCTTCCCGGCCACGCCGGTGATCGGCTGGATCCTTATGCTGCTTTGCGCGCTGGGCTTTGTCGGCGTGATCGTTTACGGCGGATGGGACGGCGTACAAAAGGAATTTACCTTTGGACAATTCCTGGCCCGCTTCCTTGTCATTCTGTTCGGCGTCAAAGCCTTTGATATCATCGTTCTGGATTACATTCTGATCACGAAGACGCAGTTTTTCCAGCACTATATCCCGGAAACGAAAGGCTGCGCCGGGTACCACAGCTTTGGCTATAACCGGAAAGAGCAGCTCAGACAGATCCTGACGCAGCCCTTCGCAGCACTGCTGATCGCCTGGATCTGCACGCTTTTTTGAACGCGGCGGCAGGAAAGGAGAGAAAAATCATGCGAGAAAAAGATCTGCCCTTTGACCGCACAAAGCACATGGTCTCAAACAACGCAAAAAAGTGCGTGCAGAAGCTTCTGCACCGCTATTATGACGAGCAGACGGCAGCCCGACTGTGGGAAAAGGTGCAGCTTAAGTACTGCGAATACTTAAAGGACGAGCCGGCCCTGGCCGGGCTGAAGATCACCACCAGCATCTACGATCCGATCCTGATCTTTGCCTGGTATGCGGTCGTCCCGGATAAGCCGGCGCTGGAAGAGGTACAGCAGGACATTTACCGGAGCTTTTTCGGCTCGTTCGGCGTCATGGGGAAAGTGTTCAATCTGAATCGTAAGCCGGATAACAGGCTTGCCGCAAGCATCTTTCAAAAAGCCAACGATATCAGGGTCGAGGAAATCAAAAAGTTCCCGGAGTCATTCCGCATGGGCTGTTGTGCGTACGAAAAAGAAGACGGCGTCATCCGCTACAGCTTTACCCAGTGCCCGAACGCGGAATTTGCCAAGCGCCATCACATGGAGGATGTGCTGCCTGTCCTGTGTAACTGCGATCATCTGGCCATGCAGGCGATCCATGCCTCCCTGATCCGGGAAGGGACCTGCGTGACCTCAGACTGCTGCGACTACTGCATTGTGGGAGACAGAAATCCGATCGCTGCAGAGTACGAGCTGAAAACGGCGGAAAACGGCCTCTGGGTCAGCGTAAAGAAATAGAACGGAGCAGAAAAAGCAGTGAAATACGTCGGAGTATATTGGTCGCTGTTTGCGCCGATGATCAAGAAGAGCATTCGGAAAAGATTCGGAATGCCTCTGGCGGAGCGGTCGATCCGGGAAGGGAAGAAGGAATACAGAAGGCTTTTGTCCCGCGCGGACGAGCTCGGCCCCGGCAATCCTATGGCGACGAATGCGTACTTTGCTTACGTATTCGCCGCGGCCTGGCTGGGGAGCGGCAGAAAGATCACGCCGGAGGAAATGGCCCTTGTCATGACGGATGTTCTGGAATCGAAGCTTCTTCGGACCGTGTTCGGTATGACCGATCTGAACAGGCAGCCGAAAAAGTGGTACCGGGATATGAAGAAGTATGAGGCCTGGTTTACAAAGCACGGCAAAGACTATCCGGTCAACTGGCACATTCATTTCGATGAATCCCGGCACAGGGATGGGAGCTTTTATTATTTTACACGCTGCCCGATCTGTGAATTCTGCCGGCGGGAGGGCATTGCGGAGCTGATGCCGGCCCTGTGCGCGACGGATGAGGTCATGTTCCGCCTGCAGCACGGCAGGCTTTTCCGGGAACACACGATCGCAAACGGAGACGGTATTTGCGACTATTGGATCATTGGAGACCGGGCAAAGAATGCAAAATGAATTTTCAGCCGGCAAGGAGTAAAAAGTCATGCACAGACTCATCAAAGCCACCTGTATGATCGCGGCTGAGGATATCGGAAAGGTGCGGGCAGAGCATATCGCGGCAAAGGCGCAGAAGCGCTATGAAGAACTCTGCTGGGAAAACGCCTCGGATTCCAAGGCGCTCCGGGCGCACACCTATGCGCGGATCTATCCGGCGATCACCGTCTATGAGGCGCTCCGCTCCGATGGCATGGAGCAGAAGTGGGCGGTCTGGGTGATCCGGGAATATTTCCAACGTTTTGCAGAAACCTTTGCACCCCATCTGCAGCGCATGATTCGAGTATTCGGCCTGGTAAAGAAGATTCCGGGGATCTTCATGAAAGTGGTGTTAAAAGGCTTTGGACCGGATGCGGGATTCCGGTATGAGTTCCCGGAGGCAGCGGAAAACGAAGCGAGGGCAAATGTAATCCAATGCCCCTATTTTGATGCCTGTCTGCGCTATGGCTGCCCGGAAATCACCCGGGCTTTCTGCGACGGCGACGACGCGGGCTACGGCAACCTGCATCCAAAGCTGATCTGGGGCCGCACCAAGACCATCGGCCGCGGCGGCGACTGCTGTGATTTTCTGCTGAAATATCAGGAGAACTGACAGGAAGGAGCTTTTTGTATGAGCTTGATCGACTATTTTGCCATTCACATTGTCCCGCGCATGTACCGCGGGAAGGGCGCGCTGCACCCTGCGCCCACCGGGAAGCTGACAGACGTGGTCAGCTTCGTCCGGGAATATGACGTGAACATCTTCTTCCTCCGCAAGGGAGATACGCTCATGGCCATCGACGCAGGTTACAAGAGCCACCCCGGACTTCTGGCCCGCTGCCGGAAGATCGGCGTGGATCCGGCCGGGGTGCAGGCGCTGTTTCTGACCCATGCCGACCCGGATCATGCGGGCGGTCTGGATATCCGCCAGGAAAACGCCTTTCAAAACGCCCGGGTCTATCTGGGCGAGAGGGAGGAAAACTATCTCACCAATACCTGGCACCGCAAGCAGATCGGCCCCTTCGGGCTGAAAAACTCCGTGACCATCGCGGATGGGTATCAACTGCTCAAAGACGGGGAGACCGTGCAGATCGGCGATTTCAAGGTGCAGGCTTTCCTGGTGCCCGGTCACACGCTGGGGCACCTGTGCTATCTGATAGACGATGAACTTCTCTTTACCGGTGACTCCATCGCCTTGAACCAGAACGGCGGCTGGTGCTTCTTCGACATCTTCAACTACGACAGCAGGATGAATATGGAGTCTCTGAAGGCACTGCGGAATAAGCTCGACCTCGGCAGGATCCGCTACGTGTTCACTTCCCACAACGGTTTTACCGACGATCCGAAAAGCGCCTTCCGGCATATCGACACGACCCCGACTTTGAAAAAAGGCCGCCCCTTTGACGAAACAGCTCCCTACGACTGCTTCGCGGAAAAGGAGGAGTAACACAATAAACGCCAATGACCGACTTGCCTCACGAAAGTGGGGCAGTGTTTCAGTCCATCAGTTAGCAATATCTAACCAAAGACAAGGAGGAAAGAAGGAAAGAAAATGAAAGAAAAGAAACAAAGCGATCTGGCTGTTCTGCTGGGATACGCGGGCAGCCATAAGGGCCTGACCTTTTTAGGTCTGGGCCTCTCCGCCGTCGCCATGGTGCTGGGCATGCTTCCCTACATATGCATCTGGCTGGTGGCCCGGGATCTCATTGCCGTAGCGCCAAACTGGACGCAGGCGACCGGCATCGCCCGCTACGGTTGGATGGCCTTTGCCTTCTCCTTCGCGGGGATCCTGGTGTATTTCGCCGCACTGATGTGCACCCATCTGGCAGCCTTCCGCACGGCGTCGAACATCCGAAAGGCAGGCATGGCGCACTTGATGAAGACGCCGCTGGGCTTCTTCGACTCCAACGCCTCCGGCCTGCTCCGCAACCGCCTGGACGGCGCGGCCTCCGAGACCGAGACACTGCTGGCCCATAACCTGGCGGATATCGTGGGGACGGTCGCCATGTTCGTCGCCATGCTGGTGCTGATGTTCGTATACGACTGGCGCATGGGCGCGGCCTGCCTGCTCGCGGCCGCAGTATCCGTTGCCGCCATGGCCACTATGATGGGCGGGAAAAACGCCGGACTCATGGCCGAATACCAGGCGGCCCAAGACACGATGAGCAAAGCGGGCACCGAGTATGTGCGCGGCATCCCCGTGGTGAAGGTCTTCCAGCAGACTGTGTATTCCTTCAAGGCCTTCAAGCAGGCCATCGAGGATTACAGCGCCAAGGCCGAGCACTATCAGGCGGACGTCTGCAAGGTGCCCCAGGCGGTGAACCTGACCTTCACCGAGGGCGCGTTCATCTTCCTCGTTCCCGCGGCGCTGCTGATCGCACCGGGAGCTTTGAAGTCCGGCAATTTCGCGGCTTTCGTGACGAACTTCGCCTTCTATGCGGTCTTCTCCGCCATCATTTCCACGGCCCTGGCCAAGATCATGTTTGCGGCCAGCGGCATGATGCTGGCCAGCACCGCCCTGGGGCGCATCAACCAGGTCATGAGTGCACCGACCCTGCCGGTCACAGACCACCCGCAGACCCCGAAGGACAACAGCGTGGTGTTCAAGAATGTGAGCTTTACCTATGATGGTGCTGAGCTTCCCGCGCTCGATCACGTTTCTTTCCGGGTCGAGCCGGGACAAACGGTCGCTCTGGTCGGTCCCTCCGGCGGCGGCAAGACCACCGCGGCCAGTCTCATTCCCCGCTTCTGGGATGTGAGCTCCGGCACGGTGGAGGTCGGCGGCGTGGATGTGCGCGAAACCGACCCCCATGTGCTGATGGATCAGGTGGCCTTTGTGTTCCAGAACAACCGCCTCTTCAAGGCCAGCATCCTGGAGAACGTGAACGCCGCACGCCCGGAGGCAACAAAGGAAGAGGTGCAGCGGGCGCTCTCCGCGGCCCAGTGTGACGATATCCTCGAAAAGCTCCCCCAGGGGATGGACACGGTGATCGGCACCGAGGGCACCTATCTCTCCGGCGGCGAGCAGCAGCGCGTGGCGCTGGCCCGGGCCATTTTGAAGGACGCGCCCATCGTGGTGCTGGATGAGGCCACGGCCTTTGCCGACCCCGAGAACGAGGCCATGATCCAGAAGGCCTTTGCCGCGCTGACGAAGGACCGCACCGTCATCATGATCGCCCACCGCCTGTCCACGGTCGTGGGGGCGGACAAGATCATCGTTCTGGATTCCGGTAAGGTTTCGGAACAGGGAACGCATGAGGAACTGGTAGCTGCGGGCGGCCTCTACGCCCGGATGTGGGCGGATTACAACCGGGCCGTGCAGTGGAAGATCTCCGCGGAAAAGGAGGGCAAATAAATGTTCGGAAAAGATTTTCAGCACAAATACGCCCTTTCAGAGCAGGGGGTCAAGAACGTCAAACAGGGCACTCTCTGGACCGTGATCGTGAACTTGGTGGTCATGGGCGGTATGGGCATCCTGTTTCTGATGATGTCCCGCTATATGAACACACTGACGACCGGTGCGGAGCTCCCCAAGGCGCTGCCGATCCTGCTTTTGGTGCTGGCCTTTGTCGTTCTCTCGTTTCTTACACATCTGCAGCAGTATAAGGCCACCTACGGTCTGGTGTACGGCGAGGTGAAAAACGTCCGTATCGGCCTGGCCGAGCGCCTGCGCAAGCTGCCGCTGGGCTACTTCGGAAAGCGCGACCTGGCGGATCTGACAGAGACCATCATGGGCGATGTGAACCGCCTGGAGCACGTCTGGTCCCATTGCCTGGGCTATCTCTACGGCTCTTATGTCTCCACGGCCATCATCGCCGTGATGCTCTTTGCGTATAACTGGAAGCTCGCTCTGGCCTGCCTCTGGGGCGTGCCCGTGGCCTTTGCGCTGCTCTTCGGCAGCCGAAAGCTTGCCAAGCGCAATTCCGAGATCACCAAGGCCGCCGGGATCCAGGTCTCCGACGGCATCCAGGAAACGCTGGAGAACATCAGAGAGGTGCGGGCCACCAACCAGGAGGATCGCTTCTTGAAGGAACTGGGCGACAAGATCGATCATCATGAATCGACCATGATCAAGGGCGAGCTCTCCACCGGCATTTTCGTGAACGCGGCCAGCGTCATTATGCGTCTGGGTGTGGCGACCACGATCCTCACCGGCACGACGATGATCCTCTCAGGCCAGATCGACTTTATGACCCTCTTCATGTTCCTGCTGGTCATCACCCGGGTCTACGCCCCCTTCGATCAGGCGCTTGCGCTGATCGCCGAGATGTTCATATCCCAGGTCTCCGCCAACCGCCTCATGGAGATTCAGGACGCCAGGACCGCCGAAGGCGAGGATCACTTTACGCCGCAGGGACATGATATCGTGTTCCGCAACGTGGGCTTTGCCTACGATGACAAGCAGGTCCTGGACGGTGTGAGCTTTACGGCGAAGGAAGGGGAAGTGACCGCGCTGGTCGGCCCCTCCGGCTCAGGCAAGAGCACCTGCGCCCGGCTCGCGGCCCGGCTCTGGGACATCGACAAGGGCTCCATCGAAGTGGGCGGCGTGGACATTGCCACCATCGATCCCGAGGTGCTGCTCACGGACTACGCCATGGTGTTCCAGGACGTGGTGCTGTTTGACGACACAGTGATGGAGAACATCCGCCTGGGCCGTCATGGCGCGACGGACGAAGAGGTGATCCGCGCGGCCATCGCAGCCAACTGCGAGGAGTTCGTCAGCAAGCTGCCCCGGGGCTACGATACGCCCATCGGCGAAAACGGCGCAAAACTCTCCGGAGGTGAGCGGCAGCGTATATCCATTGCCCGCGCGCTGCTGAAAAATGCGCCTATCGTTCTTCTAGATGAAGCAACCGCATCCCTGGATG
>CAMVIC010000065.1 GCA_947167435.1 uncultured Clostridia bacterium
AGCGCCCGCAGGGCCGTTGAGGACAGCCCTCTTGTGCTCCGGAACGTCAGCCCCAACGCGATGCCGATCACCACATTGCCGAGTGCCCATCCTGGCATCCCCCGCATTCCGCTGATTACCACGCAATACAGAATCACACCGAAGAATCCGACGACCGTGCCGCTCAGCGTCCCGAAAGAATACAGATAAACGGCCATCACCACATAGCCGAGACAGAGATAATAGTTCTCGAATACCGGGACCTGAAGGCACAGGGACAGAACCACAAACAGCGCAATACCCACAGCCAGAAGGCTGATTTTCTTTGTTTTCAGACTCATTTCAGCTTTCCTCCCGTCTGTGCGAGGGAAGCATTCTTATACGCTTCCTCCTCCGTAACCTCGCGTATTACCTTCAGTTCTTTCGGGAACCGGACCTTCGCATTTTCGTCCCGCAGCTCGATTTCCGCAATTGCCCGGTCCGTCCAGAAGGGATAAACGTCAATCTCGAAATACTGATTCTCATAGGTCAGGCAATAACGGGTTTTCCGGATCTGATGCTTTCCTGGATCCGCCTCCATCAGCAGACTCAGATACTCCTCCTGGCTCAGCCTCTCCTCCAGTTCGATTCGCTTCAGGCCGGTGACTTTCCGCTTCCGGGTCTTGGTATAGATATAGCTTCCCTTCTCGCCGCGCTGCCGGATACGCAGTTCTTCCCCGGGTTCCGCCTTCAGATAGGTCTGAATGATTTCAACCTTTCTGCAGTTGGGAAGGCTTTCCAGTTTTCTCACGTCCGGGTACTCAATCAGATACTTCCGCTCGATCTCATATGGCTTCGGTTCTCCGAGGAAGGATCGGATTTCGGCAATCAGCCGCTCAAGCTTTTCCCGGAAGTCCGTGGAGTTATCGATCACGCGGAAATGGGGATGTCCGGTCCATGCAGCAATCAGTTTGTCATCCAGAGCTCTCGCCTGTTCGGGTGTTTCCGTCCTGGCCCTGTTATTCTCCGTCGTATAAAAGCTTTCGGCTCCCTTGGCCGCCGTCACCATGTGGAACACCGCGTCATAGCGGTCCCGGAGCAGCACCTCCGTCTCTCCAAGCTCCGAAAGCACCTGGGAAAACTCCAGATCGTCCATATAGGCGCGGTTGTCCATTGCGCCCCGGTCACAGACAATCAGGATTTTTTCGGCCTTCATGCCGCGGGCCGCCTGTTCAAAGATTTTTTCCTTCTCCAGCTGCAGCTTCATCTGGCACTTCTGATACGCCAGGTTGCTTCCGCAGGTCCATGGGGCCACACCACCGCCGATCAGCTCCGTGGCGGTCTCCGGAACGAACAGTACGGTATATCCAAGCTTTGTAAACTCGTTTTGAATCCAGCTCAGGCCCGTCGTCTTCCCGGCACTCGGCCCGCCGGTAATGACAATCCTGCTCAGCTCCGGTTCCTTCGCCTCGTCTCTCAGCTTCAGCAGCTCATCCACGGATTCCTGAAACAGAGCGCCAAGTCTGCGCAGGGAATCGGTCGTTGGTTTTGCTTTGCCGTTCTCCCACTTCGAGACAGCCTTGTCGCTTACGCCGATCAGCCGTGCCAGCTGAGACTGAGAAAGTCCTGCTTTTTTCCTCAAATCATACAGCTTCTTTCCGAACGAATAATCATTCACCCGGCACTCCCCCTTCCATCTGTACAGTATACCATTTTCAGAGGGAATTCAACCGCCCGGTGTAGAATTCCGGTAGAGATTATGCCTTTGCAGTCCGGATTCTCTCCGTGTTCGGCTTCCTTCACAACGTGACGTGCTTCGTGGTGCGCGCCACCATGCTCCAGAACCGATCTTCCCCGATGGCCACAAAATCCGCATCCGGGTTGAGCTTCCCGTGCCTGACCATGGTGCGAACTGTCAGCGCAACGGCGAGAAGGTGCTTGCAGAGGCCGGGATAGGGGCAGCTGCAGAACATTTCGGTCATCGTGTCTCCGGAGAGGCGGAAGTTGACTTCATACCACGAACTGCCCTCCACGAAGGCGGTGCCCATGCCGTTCCGGGCACAGAGATAGGCGACTTTTCCGCAGCGGCAGTAATCTGCCGCCCGTTCCAGAACCGCTGCGTCCACATCGTCACTGCCTTCCAGTTCGGAGAGTGTGAGTTCATAGCCGTCGCCGAGGATGATCTCATCCTCCTGCTCTTCACTGCTGTCGCCGTCCCAGTGGTTGGGAGGCAGAATCCAGGTACGAAACTCTTCCGGAGACAGCGCTTCCCGGTCATAACTGAGCATCTTGTCCAGGACGGACTCATAGGTTCCGTGAACGGGGGTGCTGGCCTTCGAGATGACCCGCTGGTAATCTGCGGGCCTGATTTTGAACCTGGTGGTGACCTTCTCGACAATTCCCAGTTGTCCCGCAAGCTTGCCGCTGACGAAAACAGGATCGCCCGGTTCAAGGTCGAATCTGTCGTTGTAATAGGTAAACGCCCTGCCGTCCCGGAGGAATCTGACCGAAACCTGGGAGCGGACAGGATTGTGTTCCGCTTTTGGTGCAATGCCGCTCTCCCCGGCGGGCCTTTCATCAATGCCGAATCCCAGAATGCTTTTCATGAGTTCCTCCTTTTTACTCCTGCCGGCGATTTCTTTTCCTTTCTTTCCTGTACTCATGCTAGCATATCACAAGTCCAATAAACCGTACTCACAGGTTTGCGAGCACTCGTTTTCCTCCTCCGAACCCATTTTCAAAATAGGCGCTTTTTTTGCCTGCCGCCTCTGATTCTGCGTATACATGGTTCCCTTACATGATATTGAAATTGCCGCTCTTTTGAGATAAACTTACAACACAGCCTTTAAGAGTCTGGAGGCGAGATCATGAAAAAAGTGCTTCTCCTGGAAGACGATCCGGCGCTTGGTCAGGGCATTTGTCTCGCCCTGAAAAGTGATGCGCTGCAAATTGATTGCTGCCGGCTTTTGAGCCAAGCCCGGAAGCTGCGCCTGTCCGATTATGCGCTTCTCATTCTGGACATCAATCTGCCGGATGGCAGCGGCTTGGATTATCTGCGTGAACTGCGAACCAATCAATGTTCCGTTCCTGTTATCCTCCTGACCGCAAACGACATGGAAACGGACGTTGTGGTCGGCCTTGAATCCGGCGCAGACGACTATATTACAAAGCCCTTTTCGCTGGCAATTCTGCGGGCGCGGGTAAACGCTCAGCTGCGCAGAGAGCAGAAGACGGCGTCTTCCGTCTATCAGTCGGCTCCCTTTCTGTTCGATTTTGACCACATGGTATTTCAGAAATCGGGTCTGCGGATCGAACTGAGCAAAACGGAGCAAAAGCTGCTGCGCATTCTTTTGGACAATCGAGGAATGACCGTGAGCCGTGCTGTTCTTGTGGATCGGATCTGGAGTGACGGGGCGGAATACGTCGATGAGAACGCCCTCTCCGTCACCATGAAAAGGCTGAGGGACAAGCTGGAGGACGATCCGTCCAGGCCCTCATATCTGAAAACGGTTTACGGACTTGGCTATACCTGGGCGGTGAAGTGAGATGCAAAGCTGGTTAATCTTATTATCCGCCGCTGCCCTTGCAGCGGCGGGGATCGTGATCCTCTATGATCGCCGCAAAACAAACAGGACGCTGAATAAAATGGATGCGATGCTCGATGAAGCCATAAAGGGTGACTTTCTGGAGAGCTCCTGGGACGAGAGCATGCTCTCCTCCGTGGAGGGAAAGCTGGCAAGATATCTGAAAAGCTCCGCCTCTTCTGCCCGTAATCTCCGGGAGCAGAAGGCAAAAATAGAAGCTTTGGTGGCAGATATTTCTCATCAGACCAAAACACCGATTGCAAATATTCTGTTATATGCCCAGCTTTTGGAAGAGCAGGATTTGCCGGAAGAAGCAAGGCCCCTCGTCGCGTCGCTGATCGGGCAATCCGAAAAGCTGAAAATGCTCATTGAAGCGCTTGTGAAAACTTCCCGTCTGGAAACCGGGATTTTTCAGTTTCATCCAGTCCGCGCCGAAGTGGAGCCCATGCTTGCCGAGGCAGTCAGGCAATATCTTCCCACGGCGCAGCAGAAGCAGATCACGCTGAACCTGGAACCGTGCGCTGCCGAGGCGGTATTTGATTCCAAATGGACCGCGGAGGCTGTGGGAAATCTTTTGGATAACGCCATCAAGTACACGCCAGGCGGCGGTACAGTCTCCGTGCGGTTATCGGAATACGATCTGTTCTGCCGGATTGACGTCTCTGACAATGGCCGCGGCATCCCGGAGGAGGAGCAGGCAAAGGTGTTTCAGCGCTTCTATCGCTCCCCGTCTGTCGCGGATGCGGAGGGCGTGGGCATCGGCCTGTATCTCACCAGACAGATTATTGCCGGGCAGGGCGGCTATCTCAAGCTGACAAGCAAACCGGGTGAGGGCTCAACGTTTTCCGTTTTTCTGCCCAGAGAGTAAATGCCCGTGCGACTATGGCTTTCTCGCTTTCTTTTCTTGGTGCGGCACGGGCATTTTTTGCATCCGTTCCGGTTGCCGCTTCAGCGGCGAGGAACGGGCAATTGAATCCGATTCCTGTGGAAGCGAAGCTTTCACGGGTATTCTTTCAAAACTGTTAGATTTGAGAAAGAACCTGGAAAGATTCCTGTGCTAAAGTCTGTACTGTCACAAGGCAATACAGACTTTTTCGCTATGGAGGTATCTATGACGATTTTGGAAACAAGGGACCTGAGAAAAGTATACGGCTCCGGCGACGCAGAAGTCCGGGCCCTCGACGGCATCAATCTGACGGTAAACGACGGTGAGTTTGTAGCAATCGTCGGTTCGTCCGGTTCCGGGAAATCGACCCTCCTTCACATGCTGGGAGGACTGGATCGTCCCACTTCGGGGACCGTGATCGTAGACGGGCAGGATCTGTCCGCACTGAAGGAGGAAGAACTGACCATTTTCCGCAGGCGCAAGATCGGTTTCGTGTTTCAGAGCTACAATCTTGTGCCGGTGCTGAGCACGTGGGAGAATGTGGTCCTGCCGGTGGAACTGGACGGTGGAAAACTCGATAAAGCTTATCTCGATCAGATCGTCCGGACCCTTGGTCTGGAAAGCAAACTGTCAAATCTGCCGAACACCCTCTCCGGCGGCCAGCAGCAGCGCGTTGCCATTGCCCGCGCCCTCGCCGCAAAGCCCGCGATCATTCTGGCTGATGAACCCACAGGCAATCTGGATTCCCGGACGAGTCAGGACGTGATGGGGCTGCTGAAGATCACCAGCGAACGGTTTTCCCAGACCATCGTCATGATCACCCACAACGAGGAGCTTGCACAGATGGCGGATCGCACAGTCCGCATCGAAGACGGGCGCATCGTCAGCCGCAGCTGAAAGGAGGCGGCGTCATGCGTGTGAAAAACGGAAAATGTATCCGCCGCTTAAGTGCGCGAACCTTGTGGGCGCAGCGAAAGCGAAATCTGATCGCGGCAGCTGCGATTGTTTTGACCACGATGCTCTTTACGGCCCTGTTTACCGTGGTGATGTCCCTTAACGCCAGCTACCAGACCTATCAGTTCCGGCAGCTGGGCGGCTATAATCACGGTACCTTCAAGGAGGTAACCCAGCAGCAGGCTGCAGATATCAGCGCACATCGCCTGGTGAAGGAAACAGGCATCCGAATTGTGGTCGGAACCACGGAAGAGGGCGTCTTTGCCAAAACCCCTGCCGAGATCAGCTATATGGATGAAAACTGCACCCGCTGGAGCTATGCTCTGCCCACAACAGGGCGGCTCCCGACGTCCGGCAAAGAGATCACGATGGACACAAAAGCCTTGGATTTGCTGGGTGTGACGCCGGAACTGGGCGCTGAGATACCATTGAGCTTTACCCTCCATGACAAAACGCAGACCGGGCCGGAGATTACGGACACTTTCACGCTGGCAGGCTGGTGGGAATATGACGGCCTCATGCCGGTCCACTATATCAATATTTCCCATGATTACGCAAAGCAGATGGAGGAACAGGGCCTGTCTGCCGGGATGAATCCCTTCCGGGCCGATCTGAACGTGATGATGGCGTCTTCCGTAGATATTCGCGGTCAGATGGAGCGGGTTGACACAGACCTTGGCTACACCTGGGAAGATCGAAACGCGGACAATGCGGTGCGTATCGGCGTCAACTGGGGCTACACCACGTCACAGCTCGGTGCAGGCCTGGATGCGGGAACCATCGTCGCCATTGCAGCGTTTCTGATTCTGGTGATCGTCACCGGATACCTGATCATCTACAACATTTTCCAGATTTCCGTTGCGGGAGATATCCGCTATTACGGGCTGCTGAAAACCATCGGCGTGACGCCGCGGCAGCTTCGCCGCATCATCCGTCTTCAGGCGCTGACGCTGTGCGCCGTCGGTATTCCTGTCGGCCTTCTTCTCGGCTTCGGCATCGGGGCACTGGTGATGCCCGCGGTTATCGCCACCAGCTCCCTCAGCGGCTCAGCGCTGACCGTCAGTGCGTCTCCGCTGATCTTTCTCCTCTCTGCCCTCTTCGCACTCGCAACGGTTCTGCTCTCCTGTGCCAGGCCCGGCAGACAGGCCGGCCGAGTCTCTCCGGTGGAAGCGAGCCGGTATACGGAGGGCTCCTCCGTCAAAAAAAAGCGCCCCGGCAGACGGGGCGCCAAGGTCCATCAGATGGCCTGGGCCAATCTCGGCCGGAACCGGAGCAAAACTGTGCTGGTCGTGATCTCCCTCGCTTTGGCGGTCGTATTGCTGAACACACTGGTCTTATTCGCAGGCGGCTTTGATATGGAAAAGTATCTTGCTGCTCAGTCCTGTGCGGATTTTATTGTCAGCAGCCCGGATTATTTTCGCTCCAATCACGTTGCAGAGGAATACCTGCCCGAGGGGCTCCTTGCGGAACTGAAGGCACAGACGGAAGCATCCCTGGCCGGATTCGGTTATCGGAATACGGGAGCCTCTGCTGCCTGGATGTCAAAGAACGCCTGGCTCATGGATAACTCGTATTTTTATGGGGCCGAACAGGCGGAACGGATGTATTCGATCCAGGAGCATCGGGGCGATACTGCTCTGCAGATCATCACAATCGAGGGCCTGGACGACGCTCTGCTTGACAAGCTGGTCCTGCTTGATGGCGATCTGGCACCGCTGCACGACACGGACGGCCATTATATTGCCGTCTCAGCGGTTCTGGATGACTACGGAAATCTGGAGAAGCCGGAGTATTATCCGGCCGTCGGTGACACCCTGATGCTATTTTATGGGAATAACATGCCCTATGTTGACAGTCGCAGCGGTGATTTGATTGATGAAAACACCCCGCCGGAATATATGAGAATAACGGCTCCCGATAGTCATGAGGTGGATTATACCGTCTGCGCACTGGTGGCCATACCCCATTCCATGAGCTTTCGCTATCGGACTGTCGGCTATGAGGCGGTCCTTCCCGTCGAGGCGCTGGAACGGGACAGCGGCGTCCGGGCCCTTCCCCTCTTCTATCTTTTTGATACCCCGGACGAAGAGACCGAAGCCGCGGCAGAGCGGGTTTTGTCCGAGATGACCTCCGATCCCCTCTCCCCCCTGATGTATGAGAGCAAGGCAAGCCTCCGGGCGGATTTTGAGGGATTTAAGAAGCTGTTTCTGCTGCTGGGCGGAGCCTTGTGCGCGATCATCGGCCTGGTGGGGATGCTGAATTATATGAATGCAGTCATGACCGGTATCCTTTCCCGCCGCAGAGAGCTTGCCGTTTTGCAGGCGGTGGGTATGACGAATCGTCAGCTCAAAACGATGCTGATCTGTGAGGGCCTGTTTTATGCGCTGGCCTCCGGAATTCTGGCTCTGTTCCTTTCTGTTTTGCTGAACCCATTAATCGGGAAAGCACTGGAAAAAACCTTCTGGTTTTTCAGCTACCGGTTTACCGTCCTGCCCGCATTTGCCGCCGTTCCCCTCTTTGCGCTGCTTGGCTGTCTGATTCCGGCGCTGTTCTATCGCAGCGCAACGAAGCAAAGTGTCGTAGAACGCATTCGAAGCACGGACCAATAAACTGCCCGGGCAATTCAAATCCGTGCCATGCTTCAAGCTTGCATGGGGCGGGCTTGGGAGGGGATTGGATATTCCCTCCCAACATTTGAGCGAAGCGGATAATCGCCAGCCGCAGGCTGGCCACCAAAAAGGAGAGAATCCGATCAGGATTCTCTCCTTTTTGGTGCCGGTGGTGGGACTCGAACCCACACGATGTCGCCATCGGCGGATTTTGAA
>CAMVIC010000066.1 GCA_947167435.1 uncultured Clostridia bacterium
AGAAATTCCAGCACCACAGCGCTGCCCAGGCTCCTCCCCTCAATTTTAAAATGGGAAAATCCCCTGGGCAGGTAGCATTTCCGAATGTCGTCGGTGCCGATGAAGCCGGGGTTCTCCATGGCGTCGGAAAAGCGGTATCCCCGCCGGGCCGTCGGAGAGCGGCAGATATGTTCCCCGCCGGGCTCTCCCAGGTTTTTGCGGCTGACCGCTTCATAGCAGGCCTTCCGGTCCGGGCAGGCAAACCAGCAGCACTCGTTGCACAGAAATTCCACTTTCCCCTTTTGGGCCCCGCTCAGGGAATCCAGCCGGTCGAAGGCCCTGTTCAGCCGAAAGTCCGGCACCACATAGCGAAACTCCGGCCGGTTCAGTTCCGCCTCCAGCTGCCGAAACTCCGTGAGCACCTTGGTGGTGGAGGAGACGAAATAAAAGCCGGGATAGTTCCCCCGCAAATAGGCAAGCAGCAAGTCAGACGACAGGATCACCCCGTTGGGGACGGCCCCGCTTTTCTCAAACAGGGCGCAGAGGGCATTGCAACTTCCATCGTCCAGATGCTCCCGCCGCAGGAGACAGTTGCTGAAGGTCAGCCGGGCGGAGATGCCGTACTCCGCCATCAGCGCCGCCGCGTCTTCCGGACGGTCTTCCCCGAAGCCCGCCCGTCCCCCGTCCCAGAGGCAGCCCGCCGGCGCGCCGTAGACGGAGCCGATCTCGCACCAGTCGTAAAAATACTCCCGCCGCTCCCGGTAAAGGGGCAGGAAGACCCGGTACAGCTCATAAAACTCAAAAAGGCCCGGGAGATGGTAAACCGCTTTCACAGGCTTCCCTTCTCCAGCTCGCCCCGGTAGTGGGCGATGCCGCCGATGCTTCTGACCTTCGTATAGCCCATGCGCACAAGGGCGCCTGCCGCCCGGCGGCTGCGGCTCCCCCGCAGGCAGTAGGCAAAGATCGGGGTGTCTTTGTCAAAGCGCGCCTCCCCGATCCGGGACAGGGGCAGATTCACCGCCCCCGGGATGTGCCCGCTTTGAAATTCCTCCGGCTGCCGCACGTCCAGCAGCAGCGCGCCGGGGGTCTCCCGGCAGACAGCCGCCCCGGCGTTGATATCCTCCCGTTTGAAAAACACGGTGTCCCTCCCTCTCTTCACTTCCCGACCGGCGGTCTGTGCCGGGCGCATAAGCGGTCAGCCAGAGCGAAGCCCGCGGTAACCGCTCCCATATAGACGAGCAGAATCCCCGTGCATGGCAGCAGGTACAAAAACGGTACCGGGATCCAGCGGTGAAAGATCTCCAGCAGGAAGTTTCCTTCCGTCTCTACGGAGAAAAAGTAATTTGCCCTTGGGTGCAGCCCGGTCCACCGCAGGAAAAGGTTAATCAGGAACACGCCGAAGGCGATGGCCAGGCAGGCCAGCACCGTGCCCGGCAGGTCCCGAAATCGGGGCCGGTAGAAGCCGAAGGCCGCGATGGCCAGGCCTTCGATCACAATCATAAAGTGCGTGCCGTAATAGCCCAGCATCCGCGGCAGCAGCAGTGAGTAGCCGCCGAAGCTGTTGCCGGGCATGGCCAGCGCCATCATTGCCCCCAGCGGCCCCAGGAAAAAGCAGAAGGCCATCAGCGGCCTGCTTCTTCGGTGCACGGCGATGGGGATGAGAATCATATTGATGTTGCACAGCTGCAGCGGCAGTTCCCCCCACCAGTTGAAGCCGCCCATATCCGCCGTGAGTTCGTGAAACGCCGCGTCCAGCGACAGATAGTATTTATACACAAAGAAGCCGATAAAGGTCACCGTGCAGGTGGCAATCAGGACGGTCTGTTTTACATGCCCGCTTTTGCCGCGCAGCAGCAGGCTGGCAAGTATCAGCACCGCCAGGAAAAGGCCGAAGGTGACCAGGAAAACACCGTTGAAGGGGCGGATCACCAGGCTGTCTGCAGAAAGATGCATCGCAGGGTCCTCCTTCCGTTCGGGTATTGCCGTTTCTCTCTTCCGGTTTTGCGTATTGCCGCCGACACCGGCGGGCAGTCAGGTCCGCCGGAAGCTCCGGCCGCACTTGGGTTATTTCCGGTTTTCTCTCTGTTTCCGTTCCGAGAATTCATAGGCCTGGTCCAGCCAGCCCAGCAGTTCTTCATCCAGCTCTTCCGGCGAGCAGAGCACGATATGGGTGGTCCAGCGGCCGGGATACGCCTCCGTCTTCGCTGCGACCCGCTCCGATTCCGGCGGGCAGGGCAGGCACAGGGTCAGGGTCAGCCAGGTCTCCGGCAGCTCCGCCCGGCGCCGGACACGGGCGAAGGACACGCAGGCGAATACGTGCCGGTGATAATAGGTGATCTGGGTTTTCTGCACCCGCTTCTGCGCCGCCGGACAGCGGGCAAAGAGCGCGTCCTCCAGCGCCGCAAACAGCGGCAGGGCCGCCGGGTGACTGTTGAAAAACAGCAGCGTGTCCGGATCCGTTTCCCGCATTTTTCTCACTCCTCCCGGGTGTCGTTCACGGTCCGGGAGCTGTTCTTTCCGTTCCCGGGCCCCGCGGTTTTATTCCTCTGCGGGGATCCGTATCACATCCGGATGGCAAAGAGGCCACCGGCGCCGCCAGAGTGCAGGAACAGCACCTTCTCCCCTTCGGCGAAGGCGCCCTCCGCCGCCAGCTCCAGAAGTCCCGCAAAGGCCTTGCCGGTGTATACCGGATCCAGGAACAGGCCCTCCCGCTCCGCCATCAGGCCGACCGCGGCGTTGCCCGCCTCGGAGGGGATGGCGTAGCCGGGGCCGCACATGTCCCGCAGGAGATAGTCCCGGGGCGTAATCTCCGGAGAGACCTCCAGCAGCCGCGCGGCCGCCTCCATAAGGGCGGGGGTGATCTGGTCAAAGGGGTCCGTGTCCACCATCATGCCGTGGACCTTCGTCCCCGGCAGGAAGAGCTTTGCCCCCAGAGCCAGGCCCGCCATGGTGCCGCCACTGCCCTCGGCGCAGACGATGTGGTCAAAGTGCAGGCCCTGCCCGGCGATCTCCCGGGCGCAGTCCACATAGCCCAGAGAGCCCAGGGCATTGGAGCCGCCACAGGGGATCTTGTAATAGGGCACGCCAAGGGCCTGTCCGATACGGTCCATCTCCGCATAGATATCCGAATAGTCGTCGGTGTCCACAAAGCGCACCTCCGTCCCCATCAGCTTTTCCAGCAGCTGATTGCCCACGCAGTCGGTAACGCCCCGCTTTTTCAGCACCAGGATGGCCTTCATGCCCAGCCGGCCCGCCGCCGCGGCGGTGAGCATGGCGTGGTTGGACTGGGCGCCGCCGGTGGTAAACACCAGCTCCGCCCCCTGCTTCCTCGCCTCAGCCAGCAGGAACTCCAGCTTGCGGACCTTATTGCCGCCAAGGCCCAGTCCGCTCAGGTCGTCCCGCTTGACGTAAATCTCTCTTCCCAGAAGTCTGCTGATATTCTCCAGCTTCTGGACGGGTGTGGGGAAAATGCCGAGGCTCACTCTGGGAAAGCTGTCAAGGCTCTTCATATGCTACGGTCTCCCTTCTTTATGTTTCCGTTTCTGCTTCCTCCGCTTCCACGCTGCCAAGCTCCGTATAGATCATGCCGCTTCGCCCCCGGTCCGAGCGCATGAGGGAGACGGAGCGCACCGTCATGCCCGCCGGGGCAAGGCTCAGGCCTGCCGCGGGCTTTGAAGCTCTGCGCAGCAGGGTGATGTGGGGGGCAAAGCGCTTGCGGTCGAAGGGGATGCCGGCCTCGGCAAGGGCCCTGCGGACCCGCCGTGCCACCGCCGTGAGCGCCGGGGACTCCCCGACGCCCGCCCACCACAGGTCCCCGAAGCAGCCGATGCCGTCCAGGGTGAGGGCAAAGGGGCGAAAGCGCAGGCCGCTCAGGGCGTCCAGCACCGGCTCCGCCTCCGGGTATTCGCCGATGAAGGCCAGGGTCAAGTGCAGATTCTCCTTCGGGGAAAAGCTGCCCCGCACGCCCCGGTCATACATGGCGTTCTGGGCCTCGACCAGGGCCTCTTTCATTTCTTCCGAAAGCCGGATGGCAATAAACAGTCTCATGTTTTTTCACCTGTCGCACAGGAATGTGGCAAAGCCCAGGTCATAGGCCAGGATGCTGCTTCCGAACAGCTCCTCCGGCCTCCCCTCCGCCCTGCCTGCCAGAATATCGGCCGCGCCGTCGTGCAGCCGGTCAATCAGCGCGGGCGGCACGGGAATGGACCCGTGGGACGGCCAGATTTCATCGAAGCGGTCTCTCCAGCGCTGCAGATGCTCCAGGCTTCGGAGATACGTCTCCAGATTCCGGAATCGGCCGAACATATAGATGCGGCCGTCCTGGATCGGGTCGCCGCTGATCAGAACGCGGGCAGCGCGGTCCAGCAGCGCGATGCTCCCCGGCGTATGTCCGGGCAGGTGGATGACTTCCAGCTCCCTGCCGCCCAGATCGATCACGGTCCCCTCCCGAACCGGAAGGATTCGGCCGCCGCGGCCGTCTCTTCGATAATTCGGTTCCTCGTCCGGGTGCATGTAAAAGGAATCGAACTGCCCGTTGCTGCCCACATGGTCCATGTCGGCGTGGGTGTTGAGCAGGGCTATGGGCAGCGCCGTCAGGCCGGCTGCAATTTCCCGCGCGTTGGAAACGTTTCTCCCGGAGTCCACCAGCAGCGCACGCTCCGTGCCGGTGAGCAGGAAAAAGCGCACGCCGCTGTCCTCAACGCGCCAGGAATTGCCGTTGATCCGGACAAGCTCATAGTTTCCGCTTTCTCCGTTCATCTGCTCATCCCCTTCCCAGAATCTGTATCCCTGTCTGCCGCCATTATAGCACAGCTCCCTGCCGGCGGGCAACAGGGATTGGGCGGGCAAGGCTGCGGCCCGGGCGGTTTTCCGGCCCGGAATCGGACGAATCCACGCCGGAAGCGGCCCGGCCCGGCGTGTTGCATTTGCAAATTAAAAAAATTTTTTGCAAAATATAGTTGACAATTTCGGGAATGCAAACTATACTGTACACACAGAGGTGATTCCATGAGAAATCTGAAGCTGAAATTCCGAAGGATTGAGGCGGACATGAGCCAGACGGAGCTGGCAAAAAAGGTCGGCGTGACCAGGCAGACCATCGGCCTGATCGAGGCCGGGGAATTCAACCCCTCCATCCGGCTGTGCAACCGGATCTGCCGGGCGCTGGGCGTAACACTGAACGATATTTTCTGGGAGGAAGAGGAGAATGAAGAAGAGTAATCTGGACGAGATGCAGGAGCAGGCGCTGCTGCAGGTGGAGCACAATGGCTGCTGGCTGGCCTTCTGGGGCCTGCTGGCCGCGATGGCAATTCAGATCATCGCGTTTCGGGATCTGGACTTCCGGACGCTTGCCGGCGAATGGATCGTGTTCATGGTACTGGCCGTCTATCTGGCGATCGGCTGCGCCCGCCGGGGCATCTGGGACCGGCACATCCCAATGAATACGAAATCGAACCTCATCGTGTCGGCCATCGCGGCCTTGGCATTTGGCGCCTTTACCGGGCTCACGGTCTTCCGCAATTTCGGCAAGCCCGTGGGAACCCTTGCGGCTGCCCTCATTACCGCGGCAATCACCTTTGCGCTGTGCTTTGTCGCCCTGACCGTAGCCATGAAGGAGACCCGGAAGCGGACGGAGCAGTTGGAGGAAGAGCCCGCCGATGCGGACGAAATATAAGGAGGAGTTATCATGTACAAAACCGAAATACTCAAAGTCGGCGCCAAGCTGTGGTCTGACAAAGCCGATTCCCAGGACTGCGAGGCTCTGGACGAGCTGCTGAACCAGAGAGAGGCGGAGGGCTGGGAACTGGTCACCTATGACTATATGGCCACCGACCTGCAGATCAAGGGCGCCTTTGTCGTCACCTTCCGGAAGAAATAAACGGCGCCTGCGCTGACACATACGAAAAAGAGCGCTTTCCCGCTTCATTTCGCGGGAAAGCGCTCTTTTCATGTCATATCATGTCATAAGGTTCATGTCATATCATGTCATAAGGTGCCGCGCAGTCCGGCTTTGCGTGACGGGCGGGAAGAGCGGAGCCTTCTCTCTTGTCCTACAGCGTCCGCTTGTTTCTGCGGATTGCCGCCATGCGCTCCAGGTCGCCGTGGGCAATGGTGTTTTGCAGGGCATCCAGGATTCTCTCCTTCCTGGTCAGGAAATGGGGCCCGGTAAGGTTTGCGCCGGAGACGGTATGATGGGTGATGAAGCTGCAGTCGCAGGTGAGGCCCTCCACAAAGGTTTTCAGCTCCACGAGCATCTCCTTTTCGGAAAGGGGCGTAAACTCGCCCCGCCGGGCTTCCTCCAGCAGCGGCGTGCCGGGAAAGAGCGTCAGGCCGCCGGTGCCCACCACCAGGGGATGGCAGCGGCTGAACACCTCCGCCGAGTGCACGGCGTGCTCTTCGCTGTGCTCCCGCCCGGCCACGCCGTTGAGGAAGGTCATCCAGTAGGCCACGCCCGCCTGGTCAAGCTTTTCGCACTGCTCCAGGATATCCGCGGCCCGATAGCCCTTGTGAATGCGCTCCAGGGTCCAGTCGTCACCGCTCTCCACACCCAGAGAAATCTCGTTCAGGCCCAGGTCCTTCAGCTGTCCCCACTGCTCGACGGCCTTGTTTTTAAGATCCGTGACCCGGGTGGCGGCATAGACGTGCTCTATTTCGGGGAGATAGCGGCGGATCCGCTCCAGGATGGGCGCCAGCCTGTCATAGGTCATGCACAGGGGGTTGGCAGAGAGCAGTTGGATGGTCTTCGCCTCCGGCACACAGGCCGCCAGCTCCTGCAGGTCCTCCTCAATCCACTCCATGGGTTGAAGCCGGAAGGGCACGTTTTTGTACATGGTGCAGAATTTGCAGCGGTTGTGGGTGCAGCCCTGGGTGATCTGCAGCAGCGGGAAGGTGGGCCAATAGGGATTGCGGTAGACGGTATCGGTAAAATGCATGGCTTCTCCTCTTAAAGCTCCGTCACGAACTCGTCCAGGGGCATGCGCCTGAAGTGCCAGGCGTTGGGCTTGCTCTTTTCGGAGGGATAGCCCATGGCGAACATCATGACGGGGACGATATTCTCCGGCAGTTCGAAGACCTCGGCCACGGTCTGGGCGTCAAAGCCCCGCAGCCACACGCTGTGCACGCCCAACTCCTCGGCCTCATACATCATGGTGGTGGCGGCGATGCTGGCGTCCTGCTCGCCGGAGTTGTAGCCGGGGAACATCCGGTCCCGGGGCTGCTTCCATACGGTATCCCGGTCATAGCAGACCAGCAGCATCAGCGGGGCGTTGTAGTGAAAGGGCGTCACCGTTTTCACTTTTGCAAGGGCCTCGGGGCTTCGCAGCACGTAGAAACGCTGGGGCTGATAGTTGCAGGCGGTGGGCACAATGCGCCCCGCCTCCAGAATCTGCCGCAGCTTTGCGTCCTCCACCGGGCGGGAATCAAAGAAGCGTTCGGAATAGCGGTTCCGGGCCAGTTCCATAAAAGTCATAATCGATCTTCCTTTCCTGATTCTTGCCTCCATCCTAGCAGAAGGACTTGCACGTTTCCGCATACAGAAGTATAATTCTGTAAGAAACTCATACGAAATTAACTTTCTGTAAGAATCGGGGATTGCCATGTCGGAGCGGACCAAGCGGCACATCGCGGCGGCGATGAAGGGACTGATGAGCAAAAAGCCCCTGGACAGGATCCGGGTGACGGAGATCTGCCGGGAGGCGGAGATCGAACGGCCCACCTTTTACTATCATTTTCAGGACAAGTACGACCTGATGGCCTGGATTTTCTTTCAGGACGCGGACAGCACGGATATCCTCTCGGTGAAATCCGCAGCGGCGGGCCTGAACAAAATGCGGCAGGAGATGCTTTTTTACCGCCGTGCCTATGAGGACGCCTCTCAGAACGCGCTCTGGCAGTATATGCTGGAATACTTCGTCCGGCGCTATACCGCCCTCGCAGAGGAAAGGCTGGGCGGCGGGCAGCCGGACCTTCAGACCCGGTACAGCATCCGCCTGTACTGCTACGGCTGCGTGGGCATGACGCGGGAATGGATTCTGCAGGACAACATCACCCCCGCCGAGCTGATCGCGGAGATGATGTTCGCCTCCATGCCGGAGCAGCTGAAGGGGATCTTCTCTCTGTAATACGCGAAAAAGAGGCTGTCTCAAAAGTCCGTCGGAGGCCGGGGCGGATA
>CAMVIC010000067.1 GCA_947167435.1 uncultured Clostridia bacterium
GTAGGAGATGCCCAGAATGTTGGCCAGCTGCTCCTGAGTCAGTCCAGCCTCCCTGCGCAGGCGGGCGATACTGCTTCCCAATGTTTCGTTCATGCTTCTTCCTCCTTTGGGATGGGGCGACCTGCGCCCTTTACTGCCAAAAGCGTACCCAAAACACGCAAAAAAGGCAATAACCTGTTCGTTGAATCACAAAATCCGCAACTCAACCAGCGGTTGAGAAAGCCTGCAAAGTATCGGCCTGCCGGAGAAAACGCTCCCGGCAGGCCGCCGTGCTTTCGAACCTGTGCTCCGATAAACGCTTGAAACCCCTTTTGCCGGAACACAGTATTATTTCTCATATTCCCGCTTCTGTACTTTGACAAGCAGTCTGCCGTCCGGGGAGCGGCGGAACTCATAGGCCGGCCGTACCAGATCGGGCCGATTTTCCTCATAGTTGAATTCCTTGTTCAGAAAGCAGGCCACCCAGGCTACGTTGTTGCCCAGATCGGCCAGCTGCCGGATGGCCTCAGGCCTGGCCCGACGGTCCCGCTCGGCGGACTCCGCCTGATGGATCAGCAGCGAGGAGGCCCGCAGCAGAGTCTGGGTCCAGGTGTCGACAGAATCGGACATGGCGGCTGCCTCGCCGAATTTCTCCACCATCCTGCCCATGGCCGAGCGCAGGTCCGGCCTGCCCTCCCCGTCCAGAATCCGGTAGTCGCGGGCGTATTTTTTAAGCCGGGACAGCTGCTGCTCCGTCAGCAGGTCCTCGATCTTTGGCGGGGTGGGAAGAACCGGCGCCGCGGGGGGAGCCGTCGGTTCCGATACCGCGGGGGGAGCCGCCTGCTCCACTGCTGCGGGAGAGGGCGTCTGCTCCGGGAGTGCGGAAGCCGCCTGCCGCTCCAGCGCCTCGGCGATGGCCCGGTTGATGAAGGTGTTCAGGCTCTCGCCACCGGCCGCGGCCAGCTCCTTCACTTCCTCGCGGCGCTCCGGCGTCATCCGGATCTGAATGGTGGCCACGCTTTCCATATATTTCTTGTGCGCCCTTGCCTGCGCTTCAGTAAAGCCCTTGTAGCCCGACATAGTATCACCTCGCAGATTATTATACCATCCCCGAAAGGCAGCCGCAACGGGAGGCCGGATATTTTTACAAAAAGGGTTAGACTTTGAGCGGGAACTGTGCTACAGTAGAAAAGTAAAAATGGGTAATTATACGCGGATATAGAGAAGGAGAGAATCCGGATTGCGAAAAATCAAGAATCTTGTTATCGGCGGAATTGAAAATAAGGTGTTCAACCTGGTCCTGTTTACCGGGATTCTGATCACCCTGGCCTTCATAGCTGTGACCCAGTACCAGAGCAGGATGCTCACGGACCTGACGGCGGAAACCAGCGCACGTCAGCAGACCGAGATGACAGAGATCACGACGAATCTGATGGATACCGTGGTGAGGGAAAGTCTGAATCGGACTACGCAGACGGAGTCGATGCTGGCCAATGAGGTCTTCAGCGATCTGAAAACCCGTGTGGAGATGCTGGGCGAGTATGCGACCAAGCTGTACAACGACCCGGACAGCGTGCCGCGGATGGACTATGCCGGGCCGGACCCGGCCCTGGACGGTGAGATTCTGGCCCAGTTGATTCTGGCGGAGGGCGTGGACGGGACGGATGCGGCCCTTGCCGACCGGCTTGGCGTGGCTGCCAACATGTCCGATATGATGATCTCCCTCTTCAGCGCCTCTGCCCAGACCAATTCCTGCTTTATCGCCCTGCCGGAGGGGGCCTTTCTGGTGGTGGACGACCGCTCCGCTTCCAAGTTCGAGGCGGACGGCTCCCCGACTGCCTATGACCCGCGCACCCGGCCCTGGTATCAGATGGCGGTGGAGAAGGGCGGATTGATCTTCACCGACGTGGAGGTGGACGCCTTCACCGGCGATATCGGCGTCGTGTGCGCCATGCCCGTGTACGCGAACGGAAAACTGACGGCGGTGGTTGGCTCTGACCTGTTTCTCCGCGCCATGCAGGAGGGGGTCCAGGCCTCGGAGGAAAACGGCGGCTACGTGTGCATCGTCAACAACAACGGCCACGTGGTCTTTTCCCCCAAGACCGAGGGCGTCTTCCGGGTCCTGAGCGCCGGAGAGGCCGCGGACCTGCGGCAGTCGGAAAACACGGAGCTTGCCTCTCTCATTGCCGATGCCCTGAAGGGCAGGACGGACGTGCGGCTGATCGCCCTTGAGGACGGAAACTGGTACATGGCCGGCGCCCCCATGGAGACGGTGGGCTGGGCGCTGATCTCCGTTTTCAGCCAGGAGATGGCCTCCACGCCTGTGGCGACGCTGCAGGCCAGTCAGGGCCGAATCCAGGAGGAGGCGGTTGCCACCTATCTCAGCAATCTGCACATGTCCCGAGTGACCACACGGGTGCTGATGCTGATCGTGTCGATCCTGACGATTACCGGCGCCCTGATCCTGGGCAAACGGATCGTCCGGCCGCTGAACAACATCACAAGAAAAATCGCTCAGCTGGACGAGAAGAACATGGAATTCAAGATGGAGGACGCATTCCGGACCGGCGATGAAATCGAGGTCCTGGCGGAATCCTTTGCCAACCTGTCTCACAAGACGGTGGAATACCTGGGGCAGGTGAAGCAGGTCACTGCGGAGAAGGAGCGGGTCAACACGGAGCTTCGCATGGCAAACCAGATTCAGGAATCCATGCTGCCCAGCATTTTCCCCGCCTTCCCAGACCGGAAGGAATTCGACATCTATGCCACCATGGAGCCCGCCAAGGAAGTGGGCGGCGACTTCTATGATTTCTTCCTCATTGACGAGGACCACCTGTGCATGGTGATGGCGGACGTCAGCGGCAAGGGCGTCCCGGCGGCGCTGTTCATGATGGCCTCCAAGATCATCCTGCAGAGCTATGCCATGGGCGGAAACTCCGCCTCGGAAATCCTCGCCAAAACCAACGAGGCCATCTGCTCCAACAACAAGATGGGCATGTTTGTCACCGTCTGGCTGGGCATTCTGGAGATCAGCACCGGCAAGCTGACCGCCTCCAACGCCGGGCACGAGTATCCCTTCCTGATGCGAAAGGGCGGAAAGTTCGAGATGCTCAAGGACAAGCACGGCTTTGTCGTGGGCGGAATGGACGGCATGCAGTACACGGAATACACCCTGCAGCTGGAGCCCGGCGACGAGATCTTCGTCTATACCGACGGCATTGCGGAGGCCAATGACGAGAAGGGCGAGCTCTTCGGCACCGAGCGCCTGACGCAGGCGCTGAACCGGGAGACCGGCGGCAGCTGCCGGGAGCTGCTGGACAGCGTGAAGGACTCGGTGGAGGCCTTCGTGCAGGATGCCCCGCAGTTTGACGACACCACCATGCTGGTCATGCGCTATTACGGGAAGCAGAACAGCTGAGGCCTGACCGAAGCGAAACCGCGAAAAGGAGAGCGCCATCGAAAGAAGAACCTTTGAACAGCAGCTTGCCCTGCAGGGCTATCTGGTGTACACCAGCGTGGGCTGCTCCATGCTGCCGCTGATCCGGCAGAAACGGGATATCGTCGAAATCCGGGCAAAGGGGCCCGGCCGCTGCCGCAAGTACGACGTGGTGCTGTACAAGCGGGGCGGGCAGTATATTCTGCACCGGATTCTGAAGGTGCTGCCCGAGGGCTATCTCATCGCCGGGGACCACAACACCTTCCTGGAGCGGGACATCACCGATGAACAGATCCTCGGGGTGATGACCCGGCTGGTCCGGGACGGCTGGTCGATCACGCCGGAGAACCCCCTGTACCGCCTGTACGTGCATCTCTGGTGCGACTGTTACCCCCTCCGCTGCCTGATCCTTCGGGGGAAGGCAAAGCTGCGCCGTGAACTGAATAAAATCCGAAACAGGGAAAAACGCCCAGGGTCCTGAGACCTTGGGCCAAATAAAGGAATCGTCCAGTGTTTGCACTGGACGATGAACGCCCCACCGGGGCGTTCGATTTTGATTCAAGTCTCCCCACAGACAAAAAAACAGAGCCGCCATTTGGCGGCCCTGTTTTTTTTGGTCGGAGTGGGGAGACTTGCGTGCATTTTTCGCTTGCGGGGGACGCGAAAAATAGAGGAATCGTCCAGTGTTTGCACTGGACGATGAACGCCCCACTGGGGCGTTCGACTTTGATTCAAGTCTCCCCACAAATGAAAAACACAGAGCCGCCGAATGGCGGCCCTGTGTTTTTGGTCGGAGTGGGGAGACTTGAACTCCCGGCCTCTTGGTCCCGAACCAAGCGCGCTACCGGCTGCGCTACACCCCGAGACAGCTTTTATATTATAATGACATTGCCCCCGCTTGTCAAGGAAAAAGTGCATGAGAAAAACTCCCGATTCCGCGCTCCGGATTCCGTATCTCCCCGGAGGAACGGCTGGGTATTGTAAAAGCGCCGGAAATGAGATAAAATAACGAAAATACTGAAAACGGAGAATACCATGGACAAACGCCTGGAACGCATCCTTCCCAAGGTGCAGAAGCCTGCCCGCTATACCGGCGGGGAATACAACCAGATCCTGAAGGACAAGGACGGGGTGGACATCCGCCTGGCCTTCTGCTTCCCGGACACCTATGAGATCGGCATGTCCAACCTGGGCATGAGCATCCTGTATCACACCATGAACAGCCTGGATTTCGTCTGGTGTGAGCGGGTATTTGCGCCCTGGGGAGACATGTACGAGCAGATGAAGACGGCGGGGATTCCTCTTTACGCCCTGGAGAGCGGCGATCCGCTCAGTGCCTTTGACTCCCTGGCCTTTTCCATCGGCTATGAGATGGCCTATACCACGGTGCTGGACATGCTGGACATGTCCGGCATCCCCCTGCGCACGGCGGACCGGCCGGGGCTGCTGCCCCTGATCTGGGCGGGCGGCACGGCCGCGGTCAATGCCGAGCCCATGGCACCCTTTCTGGACCTGTTTGTGGTGGGCGAGGGAGAAGAGGCGGACAACGAGGTGCTGACCCTGCTGCGGCAGGCAAAGCTGGAGGGCTGGAGCAAGCACGAGTTTCTGGTGAAGGCCGCACAGATTCCGGGGGTCTACGTGCCATCCCTGTACGACGTGAGCTATCGGGAGGACGGCCGCGTGGCGGCGGTGACGCCCCGCGACGGTGCGCCCGCCAGGGTGGTCAAGCGGATTCTGAACAACTTTGACCAGGCGCCCTTTCCCACCAACCCCATCGTGCCATCCACGGAGGTGGTCCACGACCGGGTCAGCCTGGAGCTGTTTCGCGGCTGTGTGCGCGGCTGCCGCTTCTGCCAGGCGGGGCACGTGTACCGGCCGATCCGGGCCAAAAAGCCGGAGACCCTGATCCGGCAGGGCATCGAGACCTTGAAAAACACCGGCTATCAGGACGTGACGCTCCTGTCGCTGAGCACCAGCGACTACCGCCCCCTGGCAGAGCTCTGCGACGGGCTGCTGGAATACTGCGAGCCCCGCAGCATCGGATTGTCCCTGCCCTCCCTGCGGGCGGACAATTTTTCCATGGAGCTGATGGAGCGGTTGCAGAAGGTGCGCAAAAGCGGCCTGACCTTCGCCGTGGAGGGCGGCAGCCAGCGCCTGCGGGACGCCATCAACAAAAACGTGACGGAAGAGGACCTGCTCCATACCTGTCAGATTGCCTTTGCCGGCGGCTGGAACAGCGTGAAGCTGTACTACATGCTGGGCCTGCCCACAGAGACGGACGAGGACGTCGTGGGCATTGCGGAGATGGCAAACCAGGTGCTCCACTGCTGGCGGACCTGGGCGAAGAACAAGAACCGGGGCGTGAAGATCACCATCTCCACCTCCTGCTTCATTCCCAAGCCCCAGAGCCCCTTCCAGTGGGAGGCCATGATCCCCAAGGAGGAGTATCTGCGCCGGGTGAACCTGCTGCGCTCCAGCCTGACGGCGCGGAACGTGACCTATAACTGGCACGACGCGGAGACAAGCCTCATCGAGGCGGTGCTCTCCAAGGGCGACCGCCGGGTGGCGGACGTGATCGAGGAGGTCTGGCGTCAGGGCGGACGCCTGGACGCATGGAGCGACTATTTCTCCTGTGACCGCTATCTGGCGGCCTTTCAGGCCTGCGGAGTGGACCCGGAGTTCTATGCCTATCAGCCCATTCCCACGGACAGCGTGCTGCCCTGGGACCATATCGACGTGGGCGTGCGCAAGGCCCATCTGCTGCACGAGCGGGAGATGGCCTATCGCTCGGAGCTGTCGCCGGACTGCCGGAAGCAATGCTCCGCCTGCGGCGCGGCCCGGCTTCTGACGGAGGGACGCTGCGATGGATAAACTGAGACTTCGTTTTGAAAAAACCGGACGGGCGGTATACATCTCCCACCTGGACCTGATGCAGACCATGCAGCGGGCCTTTTTCCGGGCTGGCTACGCCCTGAAGTATTCCGAGGGCTTCAACCCCCACCCGCAGATTTCCATCGCCCTGCCCCTGTCCGTGGGGACGGGCAGCCGCTGCGAGCTGATGGATTTCCGCCTGAAGGAAGAGGCGGACCTGGACGCCATGCCGACCCGGCTGAGCGCCGTCATGCCCGAGGGGATCGTGGTCACGAAGGCCTACGAGCCCGTGCGCAAGTGCGCCGAGCTCAAGTGGCTGCGGATAGAGGGCGTGATGGAATACGACGAGCGGGACCCGGCGGAGATGGCGGAGGGACTGACCCGCTTCTTCGCCCGGCCGGAGATCGTCATCACAAAGAAGACCAAGCGCGGCGTGGGGGAGAGCGATATCCGCCCCGCCATCCGGGAGATCCGCTTTTGCCCGGAGCAGGGCGCGGTACGGCTGGAGGCGGTGATCTCCGCCCAGGAGCCTACGCTGAACCCGGAGCTGCTGGCGGAGGCCCTGCGGCAGAAGGAGCCGGAGATCGCCCCGGACTTTGCCAGATTCCTGCGGCTGGAGACCTACGACAAGGATATGAATCTCTTTCGCTGAGAACGGCGGAGAGGAGATAACGTGAAGAAAATCGCCTTTTTTATACGCAATTTTCAGGTGGGCGGCATCCAGAAGGCCATGGTCAGCCTTCTGGGCCAGCTGGATTACAGCCGTTGCCGGGCGGACGTGTTCTATTTTGAGGACGAGCCCTTCTATGAACTGCCCCAACATGAAAACCTGCGCTACGTGCTCTGCAGACCCTATCCCTACGCGGCCCGGCTGGTGCCCTTTGCGCTGCTCAGGCGCTTCGCGCCCATCTGCCCCAGCGACGAGGAATACGACGTGGCGGTGGATTTCAGCAGCTACAGCAGCGAGTGCGCCGTGGGCGCCCTGAGCGTCAGGGCGAAAAAGCGCCTGATGTGGATTCACAACGACGTGGAGATCAAGCTGCGGGAGGACAAAAAGTACCGGGTGCTCTGGCGCTTCTTCAGGGGAAAGTTTCCCCATTACGACGGCTTTTGCGCGGTTTCGGAGGGAATCATCCCCAGCTTCCGGCGCATGACCGGCCTGGAGCAGGTGCCCATCACGGCGGTGCCCAATTTTATCGACACGGCCGACATCTTCCGAAAGGCGGAGGAGCCGACCCGGCTGCGGGTGAATCCCGAGGATTACAACCTCTGCAGCATGGGGCGGCTATGCCATCAGAAGGGCTTTGATATCCTGCTGGACCTGTTCGCCGACCTGGCCGCCGTGCGGCCTGACATGCACCTGACTCTGATCGGCGACGGGGAGGAGCGGCAGGCGCTGACGGAGCAGATCCGGCGCCTGAACCTTGCCGGGCGGGTGACCATGACGGGAAACCTCCCGAATCCCTTTCCGCTGCTGGCGCAGATGGACGGCTTTGCCCTGACCAGCCGCTATGAGGGGCAGGGGATCGTGCTGTGGGAGGCGAAGGCCCTGGGCCTGGAGCTTTTCATGGCAAAGCACCTGGAGCAGTATAACCCGGGTCTCACGGGATGCGAGGACCTGGAGACGGCGCTGCGCGGCGCACAGAAGAAAGAAAAGCAGCGGGACGATCTGGCGGCCTATAACCGGGAAGTCCGGAAGCGGCTGGAGCAGGT
>CAMVIC010000068.1 GCA_947167435.1 uncultured Clostridia bacterium
AGCTGCACGAGGCAATTCGGAATTCGGAGAGTTGAATTCGGAATTGGGGCTTCTCTGCAAGGCGCACCGCAAATCCCTGTCCTCCACAACTCTGAATTCCGCATTTTCCCGCGTGCCCTGAAAACTGCGGGCGCTTCGTGAAGCGCCCCTACATCCGGAGGTAAACGCTATGAAAGCTACCCGTCTGCTCTCGCTCCTTCTCCTGTTCGCCCTGGTCCTGACCCTTTTCCCCGCGCCCCGGGCCGCCGCCGAAACCACGTCCGGCACCTGCGGCAAGGACGGCGCTAACCTGACCTGGTCCTATGCAAACGGCACCCTCACCATCGAAGGCGAGGGCGAGATGGCGGATTACAATGATCTTTCCGCTCCATGGGACGACATCCGGAACGACATTCAGAACATCGTCCTCTCAGACGACGTCACTTCCATCGGTGATTGGGCGTTTTCTTCCTGTGAAAAGTTGACAGATATAGCATTTCCGGACAGCCTACTGACTATAGGGAATTATGCTTTCTTCGATTGTTCTAGTCTGCGTGTTATCTGTCTGCCCGACAGTGTCACTTCTATTGGATCAAATCCATTTGCCGGCTGCGCCAATTTAAACCCCATTATTTCCTCACCAGACCATCCCTATCGAGCTGTCATTGACAGAGCTCTGTTCACAAAACCTGATCGGAGACTTGTCTGGTACCCCAGTTATCTAGCCACAAAGCCTTATTCAGTTCCAGACGGCACTCAAATAATCGGCGATGCTGCTTTTTTAAATTGTGTCAACTTGCCAGAAATCAGTCTTCCTGACAGTGTCACGTTCATCGGCAACTATGCCTTTTATTTTTGCAGCAGCATTCAATCCATCAACATTCCTGACAGCACCGCTTCTATTGGGGTCAATCCTTTTGCTGGATGCATAAGCTTGACACGCATTCAGGTATCACCTTCCAACAAGTATCTTTCCGTTACAACCAGGGGAATCCTTAATGCCAAGCAGGACAACAGGCTGGTTTTTTGCCCGGGTAATCTGAGTATTACGAATTATACGATTTCTTCCGAAATTAAATGTATTGATAATTATGCGTTCTTTAATTGTTCGAGTCTGACTGAAATCAATTTTCCCGATGGCCTTATGTCTATAGGTGATTATGCATTTTATGGTTGTTCAAATTTGGCGTCAGCTACCCTTCCAGAAGGTCTTGCTTCCATCGGTAATTCTGCTTTTGCTGACTGTTCCAAATTGGTTTCTGTGGTTTTCCCGAATAGTCTAAATACCATTAGTGACAGTGCCTTTTCCGGATGTACCAGTTTAAAATCGGTTGTGCTTCCTGAAGGCCTTGTATCAGTCAGTAATTCTGCTTTTGCTGATTGTGCTATGTTGGTTTCTGCCACTCTTCCAGATAGTATTCTTTACATCAGCGACCAGGCCTTTTCCGGATGCAAAAACTTGACTTCGATTAATATACCTGCTAGCGTAGTTTTATTTGGGAAACTCGCATTCAATAATTGTGAAAGGGTCACTTTTGTTGTGTCAAAAGCAAGTCTTGCGGAGCAGTACTGCAAGGACAACAATCTGCCCTACGTTTACCCCGACAGTCTGGACTGGCTGAACGGCTGAGAAAACAATCCGAGGCATGCGGCGAAGCATAGCCTTCCCCCTCTGGGGGAAGGTGCCCCAGTGCGCACACTGGGGCGGATGAGGGTGCCGCCGTCAGGCGGCATGAACCCCACTTTGACTCGGTCGGTGGATCGCTATCCTCGCTGCGCTCGGCCCCTCATCAGTCGCCCTTCGGTCGACAGCTTCTCCCAGGGGGAGAAGCACATTCGCCTTTACTACGCCTCGCAATTCCGAACTCCGCATTCCGAACTCCAAATTATCCCACACACGGACGTATCAATCATGAAATATCTCACCTACGCGCTGCCGGTGACGGCGGCGCTGCTGTTAATTCTATTCTTTTCCGGTCTGCCGGACCTGAAGCGCTGCTCCCTGCCGGACCCGCGCCCGAAGGCGCGCCGCATGGGGCGCCGGGACGCGCTGCCGCTTCTGACCCTGTGTCTGGTCTATGCCCTGACCGCCTTCTGGAACCTGGGCGACCGCAAGGCGCCCGAGAGCTTTGTGCCTCTGGGCGGGCGGATTGTGGAGCTTCGGCTGCCTGAGGGCGCCGCGCCCGCCAGGGCGCTGCTCTCCAGCGGCATCGGCCAGGGCAGCTATCTGCTGGAATCCTCCCCCGACGGAGAGTCCCACGCCCCCCTGGCGGAATTTGAGCAGGACCACGTGGCCGTGCTCAAGTGGAGCGCGGTGGAGCTGAGCTGGCCCGAGGGCGCGGGCTATCTGCGTCTGACCGGCATCGGCCGCCCCTGGCTGGGGGAGCTGGTGCTGCTGGACGAAAGCGGCGCCGCCATCCCCTACGCCTGCGAGCTGCCGGAACTCTGTGACGAGCAGGACACGGCCCCGGCGGTCTCGGATTTCAGCTTCATGAACTCCAGCTACTTTGACGAAATCTACCACGCCCGCACGGCCTGGGAGCATCTGCACGGCATCTGGCCCTATGAGATCTCCCACCCGCCCCTGGGCAAGCTGATTCTGTCCCTGGGCATCCTGCTGCTCGGGATGAACCCCTTCGGCTGGCGCTTCATGGGGACGCTGGCCGGGGTGCTGATGCTTCCGGTGACATACGCGCTGCTGAAGCGGCTCTTCGGCGGCCGGGCGGTGCCCTTTCTGGGGACCGCGGTGCTGGCGGCGGACTTCATGCACTTTGTTCAGACCCGCATCGCCACCATCGACAGCTACGCAGTGCTGTTCATCCTGCTGATGTACTATTTCATGTGGGTCTGGCTTTCCGAGGGCAGCCGACGGAATCTGGCCCTCAGCGGAATCTGCTTCGGCCTGGGCGCCGCCAGCAAGTGGACCTGCCTCTACGCAGGCGCGGGCCTGGGCGTACTCTGGCTGGGCCACTGGGCCCTCGCATACGGGAAGGCGCTCCGGGCGCGAAGCGCCGGCAATTCCGACTTCCGGCTTCCGAATTCCGAATTCCTCCGCAACATTGCCTTTTGCCTGGTCTTCTTCGTCCTGGTCCCGGGGCTGATCTATTATCTGTCCTACCTGCCCTACGGGGCGGCGGAGGGCTGCGGCCCCCTCTCGGCCAAGTATCTGCGCCTGGTGCTGGACAACCAGAGCTTCATGTTCAACTATCACGCCAACATCGTGGCGGAGCACCCCTATTCCTCCCGCTGGTATCAGTGGCTGCTGGACATCCGGCCGATTCTGTACTATCTGTACTACTTCCCCGACGGCAGCCGCTCCTCCATCGCGGCCTTTGTAAGCCCCACGCTGTGCTGGGGCGGACTGCTGAGCCTGTTCGTGCTGGGTTACGAGGCGCTGTTTCGCCGGGACCGGCGGGCGGCCTTCCTGCTGATCGGGTATCTGGCGCAGCTGCTGCCCTGGGTGTTCATCTCCCGGCTGACCTTCGCCTATCACTATTTCCCCTGCTCGGTGTTTCTGGTGCTCGCCCTGGGCTATGTGTTTGCGCTGTTGCGGGACAACGTGCGCGGCTGGCATTGGTACGCGGGGGGCTTCGCGGCGGTTTCGCTGCTGCTGTTCGTGCTGTTCTATCCCTGCCTCAGCGGCGCACCCATCGACAACGTCCTGGGTACGCGCCTCATGGGCTGGCTGCCCAGCTGGCCGCTCTGAATTCAGAATTGTGAATGCGGAATTCAGAGATTCCATCTTCTGAAAACCAACCATTTGCGGCCCTGCGGGCCGCCATCCGGAGGTGCTCACCATGAAAATCCCGCGTCTTCTCTCTGTGCTGCTCCTGCTGGCTCTGGTTCTGACCCTTGTTCCCGCGCCTGTCGCACGGGCAGAGGATGCCGCGGCGGCCTATGAGCCGGTGCTCTCCGCCCTGCGCAATGCCGCGGCCGAGACGGAGCCGGACCCCTTCGCCTATGAGGACAGCTTCTCCTACCTGTTCTTCATGCCCTACGTGCAGGCGGTGCCCGGCGCCCTGCTGACGGACCTGAACGGCGACGGCGTGCCGGAGCTGCTGCTGGGCAACGCCTCCCCGGACGCAGGGCAGTACGGCCCCGTGTATTTCTACGACCTGTACGCCCTTGTCGACGGCGTGCCGAAACACGTGGTCAGCAGCGGTGAGCGCTACCGCTATTACCTGCGCTCCGACGGTCTGATCGCCTATGAGGGCAGCAGCGGCGCGGCCTACAGCTATGTGGCCCTGTACCGCTTCGGCGGCATCGGTCTGCGCTGCCTCAGGATGCTGCTGACCGACGAAAACGGCTGCTATACAGCCGAGAGTGAAACCTACGACAGCAGTTACGCCCAGGCTGTCGACTGGGATACCTGGAACACCCTGGCAGACGAGTGCCGCTCGGACCTGATCACCGCACCTCCCTTCACGCCCCTGGACCGGGAGCCGATGCCCCTGGACGTGAGTGCCGATGCCCATCCGGAGGACGCCGTCTGGCAGAATGTGGCGGCGCAGTACCGGCGGGCTCTGGCGGAGCCCTGGATCTACCGTGCAGCGGAGATGCCCGATGTGCACGGGGAGCTGCTGTACGACAGCTTCCTGGAGCCCGGCGAGCTGGAGGGGACCCCCGCCCTCCGCTGGCAGCTTCTGGACCTGAACCGGGACGGCACGGACGAGCTGCTGCTGACCCGGGCAATGCTGGGCGATTACGGCGAAGTTCTGGAGGAGACAGCCTACGAGCTTTTCGTGGCCAAAGACGGCAAGGCCTGGCCCCTTTTCCAGCTGCAGGTGGGCCCCCGCTGGGGCAGCCGCCTGGTCCCCACCCGGGACGGGCACCTCTGGCTGACCCAGGCGGACCGTCAACTGGAGATTTACCATCTGGATGAAAACGCCCGGCTCGTTTGCGACGGGGTCTATACCCCGGACGACAGCCTGGAATACGGCGCCCACTACCGGGACGCCGCAGGCAATCAGCTCTCCGCCTATGAGCTGTGGGAATCCATGGGCGGTTCCGCCCTGACGGGCGGGCAGGACTTTTGATAATTCGGAATGCTGAATTCGGAATTGCGAGATTCTGTCCCGCCTTCCTCCCGAAAAGCCAAAAACCGAAAGCGAAAACAACATGAACAAAAAGACCGACTTTCTCGATACCGCCGCCGGGGTGGTGCTGGCTGCCGTGGCCTGCAACCTGCTCTGGGGCAGTGCCTCCCCCTGCATCAAGCTGGGCTACCGGCTCTTTGCCATCGACGCTGCCGACAGCATGAGTCAGATTCTCTTCGCCGGCGTGCGCTTTACCCTGGCGGGGCTGCTGACGGTGCTGGCGGGCAGCCTGCTGCGCCGCCGCGTCCTGCTGCCGAAGCGGGGCTCCGGCGGGATGATCCTGCTGCTGGCCCTGCTGCAGACCGTCATCCAATATACCTTTTTCTATCTGGGCCTTGCCCGGGCGCCGGGCTTCAAGGGCTCCATCATCAGCCCCAGCAGTGCCTTCTTCGCGGTGCTGCTGGCCTCTTTGGTGTTCCGGCAGGAGAAGCTGACCGCCCGGAAGCTGCTGGGCTGCGCCCTGGGCTTTTCCGGCATCGTGCTCATCAACCTGAAAAGCGCCGGGGGTGACACCGGCTTTCGCCTGACGGGTGAGGGCTTTCTGCTGCTGTCCACCTTTTCCTACGCCTGCTCCACCGTGCTCATCAAGCGCTTCTCCCAGCGGGAGGATCCGGTTGCGCTGTCCGGCTGGCAGTTCGTGCTGGGCGGCAGCATGATGATTCTGGCAGGCCTGCTCTGCGGCGGACGGCTGAGTCCCCAGCGCCCGGCGGCCTGGCTGCTGATGGGCTATCTGGGCTTTCTCTCCGCGGCAGCCTACACGCTCTGGTCCCTGCTGCTGCAGCGCCACCCGGTAAGCCGTATTACGATTTACAGCTTCACCAACCCCATCTTCGGCGTCTTTCTCTCGGCGCTGCTGCTGGGCGAGGGAAAGCAGCTGGACCTGCCCCGCTGTCTGCTGGCGCTGCTGCTGGTGAGTCTGGGTATCCTGACCGTCAACAGCCGCAAGGCCGACAAGGCCCTGTAATTCATAATTCTGCATTACCCGCTCCCTTGACGCGCCGGCAGCCGAAAGCTATACTGAAAACAGGAATTTATTGCCAGGCATTCTGATAACAGCAAGGAGGGATTCTCATGCTCGCATTCTTTCAAAGCCGGCGCAGCACCCGGAAATACCGGCCGGACCCGGTGCCGGAGGACAAGCTGATGCAGATTCTGGAGGCGGGCCGCTGCGCCCCCAGCGGCAGCAACAACCAGAGCACCCACTATCTGGTGATCCGAAACCCCCAGGTGCTGGACCGGCTCAGGGAACTGGTGCAGCAGGAGTTTGCCAAAATGGAGCTGACGCCGGGGATGTACAAATCTCTGGCCGGCGCCGCCCGCAGCGCGAAAAAGGGCGGTTACGTGTTCCACTATAACGCGCCGGTGCTGGTGGTGCTGGCCAACAAAATCGACTACGGCAACGCCCAGGCGGACTGCAGCACGGCGGCGGAGAACATGATGCTCATGGCCAATGCGCTGGATCTGGGCAGCTGCTGGATCAACCAGCTCCGGTGGCTCAACGAAAATCCGGTGCTGCTGGAGTATCTGCACGGCCTGGGAATGGCCGGGGACGAAAAGGTATACTGCTCGGTGGCCCTGGGCTATGCGGACACGGCGGACGGTCTGCCCCTCCGCAGCCCGATCGCCGTCACCGGCAACCCGGTCACCTGGGTGGACTGAAAAGCTGAAATCCGGGCACTTCGGCGCTTCCCGTCGGGCCCGGTTTTTTCATCTGTCCGCCATTTGACAAATCACCCTCGATGCCATAGAATAATATTATTTCTTAACAGAAAACCGACAGCCTTTCTGTCAGGACGTCGTATAGGGTCATCGTCTCTCCCGTCCGGGTCGCCCGGGATCACAGTGGCCCGCCGCATGGCTGCAGAGTCATCCGAACTATGGATATCGAAAATTTTTACCGTTTTTTACTGTTGGGCGAGACCGGCAGTCTCTCCCGGGCCGCCGAGCAGGCCTATCTGTCCCGTCAGGCCATGGCCGACAGCGTCGCCAAGCTGGAAAATGAGCTGGGGCTGCAGCTGTTCCGGCGTCACAAGCGCCGCCTGGAGCTGACCGCCGCAGGCGAGGAGCTGCTGCGCTTTCTCAGAGACTGGCTTCCCCGCTGGGAGGCGGAGCAGAAAGTTCTGGCCAACCTGGACACGCAGAATCGGTCCACCGTCCGGATGGGGCTGAGTTACTTCAACCTCTCCCCCTCGTATATGGAGCGGCTGGTCCGGTATGAGGCCCTGCGCCGGAACATAAAGGTGGTCTATCAGGACTATGCCCCTCAGGAGTGCTTCGCTCTTCTGGAGCAGCAGGCCCTGGACCTGGTCTGCGCGCTGGACGTGGGGGAGCGTCCCGGCTGTCTGCGTGTGCGTCTGCCGGAGGAGAACACCCGTCCGCTTCTGATGATACACAGCAGCCACCCGCTTGCGCGAAAGCCGGAGATTCATACGGCGGATCTGCAGGGCTACCATATGGTTCTGCAAAACAGCAGCGGCAGACCGGACGCAATTCTGGAGGGATATGCCCGCCCCTTCGGGGCGATCCCTCTGTACATTCCCGTCCGCAACGAGGCCTATTCCCTGCAGGTGATGAAGGAGCGAAACGCCGTTGGCCTCACCTCCGCCCGTCGGCCCAACCGCTTTGAAAAAGACGGCTTTGTGACCCGTCCCCTGGCGGATTATCCGCTGGACCTGTCCTGCTACGTGTATTATCTCCCCTCCGCCTCCTCTGTGGTCCGGGATTTTATCGAATACTTCGTCAAATGATCATTACGGATTTGCTTCGCCCCTCCGGTTTCCGGAGGGGCGGTTTTTTCTGACAAAATGCCAGAAAGTCTTTACACAAAAAGGGCCGTGTGTCATGTAAACTGGAGGCA
>CAMVIC010000069.1 GCA_947167435.1 uncultured Clostridia bacterium
GTGCCGGTGGGGCAGTATACGCAGAAGATTCTGGCGTTCTATGAACTGGACGAGGAGAAACTGGCGAAGACCGGTGTTCTCACCTACGGCTCCAACGTGAAGGAAGTCACAACACAGGTGAAGGAGGGCAGCGTTGACTGCGGCGTGGTCTACTGCACAGACGCCTTCTCCGCTGAACTGACCGTGATTGACAGTGCTGTCGCCGAAATGTGCGGACAGGTGATCTATCCCGCCGCAGTGCTGAATGTCAGCGCGAATCCAGAAGCCGCCCAGGCCTTCCTGGATTACCTGAGCACCGATGAGGCCATGGCCGTTTTCGAGGCGGTGGGATTCTCCCCGGTCCCGGCAAAAGAGGCCGAGTAATACTGAAATCCGATAGAAAGCAGACAAAGATTGCCTTGTTTTTGTTGGATATCGGTATAAAGCAAAACAGCAGGCAGAGAAGATCTTCTCTGCCTGCTATCCTGATTCCGGAGGACAAGTTCTGTGAATGTTGACTGGTATCCGCTCCTTAACTCTCTGCGAATAGCTGCCATCAGCTGCGTGCTGGTTTTCTTTCTGGGAATCTGCCTCGCCTATTACGCGGCAAGGCTGCCCCGCAGTGTAAAGGGCATACTGGACGTGTTTCTGACACTGCCGCTGGTCCTGCCGCCCACGGTCTGCGGGTATTTTCTGCTGCTGATCTTCGGGGTAAAGCGGCCTCTCGGCATCCTTCTGATGCGCTTTGGCATCAAGTTTGTCATGACCTGGTACGGAGGTGTCCTGGCCGCGTCGGTGGTGGCTTTTCCGCTGATGTACCGCACGGCGCGCGGCGCCTTTGAGAGCTTTGACGAGACCCTTGCCTATTCCGGGCAGACTCTGGGGCTTTCCAACACCTATATCTTCTGGCGAATCCGGATGCCTGCCTGCAGGCAGGGAATTTTGGCGGGCACCGTTCTCGCCTTTGCACGTGCGCTGGGGGAATACGGCGCCACCAGCATGCTGATCGGATATACCCCAGGCCGTACCGCAACCATTTCTACCACCGTTTACCAGCTGTGGCGCACAAACGACGAGGCTGGCGCTCTCTTCTGGGTTCTGGTCAATCTTGCCATCAGCTTGGTAGTCCTTCTGACGGTAAACATGCTGGAGAGCAGGCAGCGAAAGGCGGCGGCAAAATGAGCCTGATTGTGCGGATCAAAAAACAGCTGGGCAGCTTTAAACTGGACGTGGAGTTTCAGGCGGAAAACGGCGTGACCTGTCTGCTGGGCGCATCCGGCTGCGGAAAGAGCATGACGCTCAAGTGCATCGCGGGAATCGAAAAGCCTGATAGCGGATATATTGAACTGGACGGAGAAGTGCTGTTTGATTCCGAAAGGCGGATCAATCTGCCGCCGCAGAGGCGGAAGGTGGGCTATCTGTTCCAGAATTATGCGCTTTTTCCAAATATGACGGTGCGGCAGAACATTCTCTGCGGGCTGTACCGGGAAAAAGACCGGAACAGCAGGGAAGCACAGCTTCGTCAGATGCTGCGCACGATGCAGCTGGAGGGCCTGGAAAGCCACAAGCCGAGCCAGCTTTCCGGCGGACAGCAGCAGCGGGTTGCGCTGGCGCGGATTCTGGTGAATGAGCCGCGGCTGCTGCTTCTGGACGAACCCTTTTCCGCGCTGGACGGGCATCTGCGGGATGCCCTGAAGATTGAGCTGCGGGACCAGCTTCAGAAATTCGGAAGGGAAGTGCTGATGGTCACGCATGACCGCACCGAGGCCTATAATATGAGCCGGGAAATTGCGGTTATGCACGAGGGAAGAATCCTGGCAATGTCACCCACCAAGGCGCTGTTCGCAGACCCGGGAAGTGTTCCGGCAGCGATTCTCACGGGCTGCAAGAACATCGTACCGGCACGGAAAATCGACCTGCATACCGTCGAGGTTCCCCAGTGGGGAGTCCGGCTTCAGGTCAGCCGGGAAGTAGGGGATCAGCTGAAAGCCGTCGGCATTCGCGCCCATTACTTTAATCCCGCCGCGATGCAGAACCGGCTTCCGGTTTCCTATGTGGAGGAGATGGAGGAGCCCTTCGAAGTCATTATCCAGTTCCGCTATGAGGGACAAAAACCGGACAGCCCACCCATCTGGTGGCGTCTTCCCAAAGACAAACGCCCCGCGCAGTTCCCGAGAGAACTTGGCGTAGCGCCCGCCAACGTGCTGCTGTTATACGAATAGAGAAGGGAAACGGGGCTTCCTGCAATCTGGCAGGAAGCCCCGTTCTCATATTGTTCTCAGTCACATCCGTCTTCTATGAGCACCTTCATGGTGCCGCCGCACACCATACCGTCTGACTCGGCTACCTCACCGGTCAGATCAATATCCACAATTTTGTAGCGGCCCGTGCCGATTATGCGGACCGCGTCCTGAATCACAGCCGCCTCGCTGCAGCCTCCGCCGATGCTGCCGGTAACCTTGCCCAGGGGACTCACCGCCATTTTGGCGCCGGTCCCCCGGGGGGTGGAGCCCTTGGTCTCGATCACGGTGACAATGGCCTTGGGATCGTGGTTTTCCGCCAGGTAGCGCAGGGTAGACAGCTCCACGTCCGAATCGTTGCAGAACCGGCCGGGGTCACCGTGCTCCGGCAGACGTTTGTAGGAAATTACCTCGGAGAGAATGGATACCGCGATCTCACCCGGAGTCACGGCCCCGATATTCAGGCCGATGGGCGTGCAGATCTGTGCAATGCGCGCAGGGTCAAAGCCCTCCTCCCGCAGCATCTCCAGCAGACCTTTGATTCGGCGGCGGGAGCCGATCATTCCCAGATAGGCAGGCGCAGTCCCTGGGAGCAGAACACGAAGGCAGTCCGCATCATGGCGGTGCCCGCGGGTAATGACCACCACATAGTCAAACGGCGTGACACACAGCTGACGGATTCCGTTTTCAAAGCTGTCGCAGATAACCTGCGCCGCGTCCGGGAACCGGACCCGGTTTGCAAAGTCGGGCCGGTCATCCACCACGCACACAGAGAATCCGCATTTTGCGCCGAATTCACAGACAGGCAGCGCAATATGACCGCCGCCCAGAACAATCAATCGTTCCTGGGGCAAGATCGGCTCGCTGACGGTGACCGTGTCCTCCTCCCAGTTCGCCGTTACCCGGGCAAAGCTTCTGCCGTGGACGTCCGTTACCGGCTTTACCTCTGTCAGACGGCGGGTAATCCCGCCCTGCAGGCTGCCGGTCTCACCGTGAATGACCGATTCCAGGGCCACAGCCTGATTGGCGGCCAGCCTGTCCAGTATTTCTCCGTATACCCTGTTCATACCATCGCTCCTTTACTGCACGATTCTTTGTCCGCAAAGCTGATTGATCTTTTCCCGCAGCTGCAGCGCCTTTTCAAGGCGGGCAGTGTGTGCCTTTCGCGCTTCCTCCGTATTGCAGCGCTTCTCGCTGCAGGCAAAACGCTCTTCCAATGGGACCCGCTCGGTTTCCCGTATGCATTTGTCTGCCAGATAGAGGACGGCGGCTTCCATCGACGTATCCTCTTCCAGGTCGTGATGCTGCGCCACAAGTTGGGCCGCCTGTTCGTATCCAAGCTCTCTCAGCCAGGCGGCACCCACCTGCGCGTGATGTTTTTCCATCCGCGCCACGTCATGGAGAAGCGCGGCGTTTTGCAGAAGCCCTGTGTCCAGCGGCAGTGGAAGCGCCGCTGCAATCCTTGCAGCTTCCGCAGCAACAGCCCGGCAGTGCGCAGCGATTTGTTCGCCCGGGGCTGCGGCATCCAGCAGTCGGGAGGCAAGCTCCGGCGTAAGCGGCACGCGGGGAAGGATCTTCTCCTGCTCCAGATGCAGCGAACCGTCAAAGGCGAAAAGCGCATAAGCCGTGTAGGGGGGGCGAAGAGGTCTGCTTTCGGGGAGAGGGATGCCTCGTATTTCTGCAAGAAGTGCCTGGATTACCGACGCGTGGGCAACAATTGCCAAGTTCCCGCTGCTGCCTTTCAGGCAGGCCTTCAGCGCAGGCACGGCTCTCCGGCGCACATCTGCCAGCGTCTCCGCACCGGGAGGCACCAGCAGCGGCTCTGTATTCCGACGTTTATACAGCTCAGGCCAGCCCTGCCGGATCTGTGTAAAATCCAGACCGTCCCAGGGGCCCATGTCCTGCTCGGCCAGAGCGTCGACAATTTGCAGCGGAAGTCCCAGGGGAGCTGCCGTCTGCCGGCAGCGGGAAAGGGGACTGGAAAACACGGCGGACAGCTGCGCGTCCTGCATGACTTCGCCCAGCAGCAGCGCCTGCATTCGCCCCAAAATCCCCAGGGGTGTGTCAGTGCGGCCAAGGCACATGTGTGCCTCCAGAGGGAAATCCGGATGGGCATGCCGGATCAGATATACCCGGCGCATCAGAACAACCCCTCGAAATATGCGTTATAAAGCCTGGCAGCCTCGTCACGCAGGGCGGCGGAATATGCCTCGTATTGGGCCAGCAGATGCTTAGCGTCCTCTGTCAGCAGGCTTTTCCCGCCTCCTGCGCCGCCCTGACTCCGCTGAATCAGGGTGCGGCCCAGCTGGGATTCCAGCGCACGGATTACGTTCCAGCCGCTGGAATAGCTCATCTGCATCCGCTGGCAGGCTGTGCGAACAGAGGCGGTTTCCGCCACCAGGCTCAGCAGCATGGCGGTCCGCCCGTCAAAAAACACCTTTTCCCGGGCCAACGCGACACTCAGTATCGGTCGAACCAGCTGCTCGTTGTGATAGGCAAGCAGGGCACGGTAGTCCGCCGGCGTGTCTGCGTCGTGCAGAATGCCTCTGTCGTTTACCGGCACCTGCGTCATAGAAGCCCCGCAGCGCTCCAATGCGCCTCGAAGCCCGCCTTCGCCGCTGTCGGAAAGAATGCGGTCAATCAGTGCGCAGCTGATCAGCGTGGGGTGTCCGGGTACCCCATCACAGACGGGGCAGGCAAGCTGTGCGGAGCTTTCCAGCAGCGTGCGCACGGTGGCGGCGGTAAAGAGAGGAATGTCCACCGGCGTAAAGAGCACCCGATCACATTTATCCCGCAGATAGCGCAGTCCGATCTTGACGGAATCGAACATCTGTGTGGTCTCGTATGCCTCATTTCGCAAAAAGACAATCCCGTTTCCGGAAAGGTGCCGTTCCAGAAGAGTGGCGTTATAGCCCGTTACCATCACGATCCGGTCCACCCCGGCCTGCTGGAAAGTCGCAATCACCCGCTGGGCGATGGAGATGGACCCGATATTGAGCATGGGCTTGAAATCTCCCATCCGGGAGGACATGCCCGCTGCGGTGATTAAGGCGCCGGCTGTCATTGCCCGCCCTCCTTTGCGTATCCCGGGAACCAGGGACAGCGCCGTCCGATGCATTCCCGGTTTTCTTTCATATAGGTGCAGCAGATTTGAGGCACCGGCATCTCAATCCCGAAGAGCTCTTTCGTAAACGCGGCGGCCTCCTGAATGCACAGCCGGCTGCTGCGCTTGCAGCAGCGGGGGCCGCCGATCTCCGCCAGCGAATTCAGACAGCGGGAGACAAGCTTCTGCGGAATTGCCCAGGCAGCTTCGTTAACCGGATTGGAACCGGTGAGCACACTCATGTAAATCCCGGCCCCGGCTGCGGCACCGCACACGCCCCAATAACCGCAGGTGCCGCCCGGCACCTGCTTTGCCCGCTTGAGTGCTGCGGACAGGTCCGCTTTCAGGTCGTTGCCGCCGCCGCAGTTGTGAAAAGCGGTCAGCAGAACACAGGGCACAATGACGTGGTGCTCAGGCCCGTGCATGTGCACCCGGGGCATCTTCAGGATCTCCTCCAGAAGAAGCAAAGGAGAGTTCTCCCTGCTTTGCAGCAGAAAAGGGACGAAAAAATCGTCTAGTCCCGCACTGTGGCAATCGTCGCATACATAGTGACCCGCTTCGCAGACGCAGGTGCTGAGGTACTCCTTACCGCAGACGGCACAGCGGCGCACGCTGGCCTCCCGCTCATACCGCAGAGGCTTCCCACAGAGAAGACAGCCGCTGAACTTTTCGACCGGCCTGACCGTCAGTGTTTCTTCGCAGCAGCATTCCGCCATAAAACTCACACTCCTTTTTTTCAGTATAGCGGATTTGTTTTTATTTGTAAATCGGGTGAGATGCGATTTTTCGTGACCTTCTTCAGAGAATGTGATAGGATAGACACGAGACAGGCAGGTGATTCGGATGAAGATATATATTTACGGAACCGGCTGCGGTGCAGGCGACCTGGTCGACACGGTGCTGCCCCTGGAAAAAGTATGCGCTTTTGTAGACGGTGAGAGCACTGCGGAAAGCTTTCTGGGAGTACCGGTCATCCGCCCGGAGGAGCTTGCGCGCAGGGACTACGATCTTGTGATCGTAAGCAGCCGCCATACGGAGGCGATCGCCGCTCGCTGTGCCGCGCTGGGAATTGACGGGGATAAACTGCTGTTTTTGAAAAACCATCAGCTGCTTACCGACCGCAACCGCTGTTATGAGCGGGCGGAGGCTTTGCTCGGACATACGTTTATAAAAAAGCTGCAGGATTCCCAGCGGCTGATCCGCACGCCGCTCTGGTCAGAGGGGGAACGTCTGCAGGCGGAAGACCTGGATAATGACTATGTGCGGATAAAAACACTGGAGGCCATTTGCCTGCGTCTTTCCAAGGTTCCGGGAGCCGCGGCGGAATTGGGCGTATACCGGGGTGCCTTCGCACGCTGCATCAATACGCTGCTGCCGGATCGGAAGCTTTTCCTGTTCGACACATTCTGCGGCTTTGACCGGCGCGAAACGGCGTCTTGCGGCGAGGGCTTTCTCGGTGCGCATACGAATACCGACGAGAGCCGCGTTCTCAGCGCACTGCCTTATCCGGAGCAGGCGGTGATTTGCAGGGGACTTTTCCCGGCCTCCGCTCAGGGAGTGGAGGAGCGCTTTGCGCTGGTGTCACTGGACGTGGACCTGGAGGAGAGCAGCTATCAGGGACTGCGCTGGTTTCTGCCGCGCATGAATCCGGGGGCATATCTGCTGCTTCACGACTACAATAACCCGAAGCAGCCCGGCGTCATGGCGGCCTTAACCCGCTATGAGGAAGAGACGGGAGAAAATCTGCATGCAGTGCCGCTCTGCGACGTAAACGGGACCCTTGTCATCTGCAAATAGTGCCGGAACAGGCGATCAGGATGAAATGCAGCAAGACCCGGCGAGTAAAAGAAGGTTAACTGTTAACAATGCACAAAAAGCAATTCACTGATTCTGCGAATTGCTTTTTATTATAACTTGAAACTTTGAAATCTTGAAGAGTAAAATATGAACAGGATAATGCACAAAATGAATGGGGGCATGAAGATGGATGAGGATTTGTTCGAGATTATCGCGGATATGGTGACGGTTGAAGTCACCGACAGTCGGACAGGGAAGGCATTTCGTCGGGAGCTGCCCATTGATTATTTTGAAAATGCCAATTTTCTTCGTCTGAGCGGCGAGAATCTGGACGGCAGTCTGTCCCAACTGGTGTTTTACACGCCGCGCGGGATCGAACGGGTAAAAGACATTACCGGCAAGGGGCCGGATCACGACCGCTGCGGCGGTCACGGACACAACTGAGCAAAACCCTGGAAGAGGCAACGATAGAATGTAAAAGGAGGATAAAAAATGATCAAGAAAACACTTGTCATCAACGGCGTGACGAGAAACCTGGTTCTGGACAAGGATGAAACCCTGGCCACCGTACTGCGTGAGCACCTGCTGCTGACCGGCTGTAAGATCGGCTGCGGCGAAGGCCACT
>CAMVIC010000070.1 GCA_947167435.1 uncultured Clostridia bacterium
AATACCCGGACAACAACCGGAAGGAGCTGCTGCTCTCTCTGGCAACCGGTATGGAGGAATAAAATGGATTCCTGGGAGCTATTAAAGCGGGATTGTGCCGGCTGCCGCGGCTGCGGGCTGTGCGAAACCCGCACGAATCTCGTTTTCGGTGTGGGAAAAGAAAGCGCAGAGGTCATGTTCGTGGGGGAAGGCCCCGGCGAACAGGAGGACCTGCAGGGCGAACCCTTTGTGGGTCCCGCCGGAAAGTTGCTGGATACCATGCTGCAAATCATTGACCTTGACCGCAGCAAGGTGTATATTGCCAACATGGTCAAATGCCGCCCGCCTCGCAACCGGGACCCTCAGCCTGCCGAACAGGCAGCCTGTCGGGGCTGGCTGGACCGTCAGATCGCGTTGGTGAATCCAAAGATCATCGTCTGCCTGGGCCGCATCGCCGCCATGGGCATGATTCGGGAGGATTTCCGCATCACCCGGGAGCACGGGCTCTGGTTTGACAAGGGCGGATGCCGTATCATGGCCACCTATCACCCCTCAGCCCTTCTTCGGGACCCGTCCAAGCGCCCCGAAGCCTTTATGGATTTACGCGCATTGAGAAAGGAGATCCGTGCCGTCTGTGACAGCACTTGTTGATGTATGATTACGTTCAAAACCGTTACACTCTGCGACAAGTCCTGGGTGGACCAGATCGTTTTCTCCGAAAACAGCCCCAGTGCAGATTTCAATTTCGGCAACATCTATATCTGGGACAAGTATTACCGGCAGCTGATCTGCCATTTCGGTGACCGTATGCTGACCAAGCTCCGCTATGAGGGCAGGCCCGCTTTCGTCTTCCCCATCGGCACCGGACCCCTGCGGCCTGCCATCGAGGCTCTGAGGGAATTCGCCGCATGGAAGGGCTATCCTCTGGCCATACGCGGCATCACGACGCAGCATCGGGAGCAGTTGGAGGCTGAATACCCCGGCAGCTTTGACTATCAGCTGGAGGAGAAAAACGGGGACTATCTCTATCTGGCGGAGAAGCTGTCCACCTATTCCGGGAAGGCTCTGCACGGGAAAAAGAATCACTGCAACCGCTTTGAGGCAGAACACGACTGGGATTTTATCCCCCTGAGCCGGGAGTGGATTCCCGGATGCCTGGATATGCTGGACGTGTGGACCGAGGAAAATACCGAGCGTCTTGACAAAAGCATCAGTCACGAGCATGACGCCATTATCCGCGCCTTCGCGGCCTATGAGAAGCTGGGGCTGGAGGGCGGCATTCTCCGCAGCGGCGGAAAGATTCTGGGCTTCTCCCTCGGTGAAATGGCAAGCCGGGACACCTTCGACGTGCATTTTGAGAAGGCGGAGGGCAGCATCAACGGGGCCTATCCCATGGTCTGCCGGGAGCTGACGCGGATGGTCATGCGCAATCACCCGGAGGTGAAATATATAAACCGGGAGGATGACATGGGCCTGGAGCCGCTGCGCTTCTCCAAGCTCTCCTACAAGCCGGAATATATTCTGGACAAATACATTGCGAGGTGGGTCAATGACTGAGCCGCTGCTGCGGGAGTATCGCCCTGCGGACGTTCCGGTGCTGATTTCCCTCTGGTGTCGCGTGTTTGGGGACCCGGAAGCCCTCCCCGCCTGCTTTTTCAGACTGCTGCCGGAGATGGGCAGCGGCGTGGTGGCGGAACTGGACGGTGAGCTTGCCGGTGCCGCCTATATTGTGGACGGGCTGGAGCTTGTGCAAGCCGACGGGACTTCGCATCGCTGCGCCTATCTCTACGCGGTTGCGGTGGACGTGCGCTTTCGGGGCCTTGGGCTGGGCGCTGCGGTGACGCGCGCCGCCTCCGAGCTGGGCAGGGAGCGCGGCGCGGACATTATCTGCACGCTGCCTGCAGACCGGGGCCTGTACGCGTTTTATGAAAAGCAGATCGGTGTCCGCTGTGCCCTTCGTCGGGACAGGCGAACGCTGCCTGCTCGCCCCGGTGCGCCGCTTGTGGCTCTGGACGCGGCAGACTATCTCCGTCGGCGGGAAGCGCTGCTGCAGGGCCGCTGCCATCAGCGTCTCTCTCCTGCAGCCATGACTTTTGAGCAGAACAACTGCGAGCTGTCCGGCGGCGGGCTTTTTGCCGCAGGCGACGGACTTGCAGCCGCATATCAGACAGACGGCCGCTGTGTCATACGGGAGCTTCTGTCCCCGGATCCGGCAGTCCGTGAGACTTTGGCCGCCGCAGTGGGCCATGCCCTGCACTGCGCTCAGGTGGTGCTCTATTCGCCCGCTCTCGCCGGGGAGCCGTATTTGGCGGCGCCACCCGGCCGGATTCCCTCTGACTGCGTGTGGAACCTTGCGTTTGATTAATCAGCCTGCATTTTACATTTACGAAACACTTTTCCGGTTTTTCTTGAAATAATTTGTTGCTATACTTTCCTTAGCTGGAAATCATGTTTCTTCTTTTTCATTTTGTCCTCATCCACACAGGAGCGGGAGCAGCGGGGGCTGCTCCCGTTTCTTTTTACAAGTAGGAAATAAAATCACGCTTTCTTTTGAAATATTTCGCAATTACAATGGAACCATAAAGGTTCCTCATCTTTTTCATTTTGTCCTCTTTCCCCAGCAAGGGAAACGGAGCAGACCTCCCTGCTCCGTTTCTCTTTTTTCTTTTATCGGAAACTCCGGATCCAGTTGAGCAGCGAGTCATGCCATACATTCTGCAGCACGTCCCGGCGCATCTGTTCGGTAACCGGACCGTTTTGTGCCATCCGCGCCAGAATTGCCGCCTGCAGTTCCTCCACGCTCATCTCCTCAAACGGCTTTCCCAATGGCACCTGCGGCAGTGTCTTCTCCGGCAGCTTTTCTTCCTTCGCTGCGAAGAGGGGCTGCTCAATGTCGAGGACCGGTGCTGCGGTTTCCCCGTCCGGAAGCCAGACCTCTCCGGAATGAGCCGGGATCGAGACCTGCAGGAAGCCGTCCTGTGCTTCCTGCTGTCTGCCGGACAGGGCACCTACATATCGCTTTCCGTTGACGGCGGGGACGCGAAGCTGTGCCTCGCTTCCGTCGTTGTTCACCGTGACCAGCACCTCGCTGTCGCTCCAGCCCCGGGCAAAGGCATACTGCCGGTTGGTCAGCAGCAGTTCCCGGTAATCCCCCTGAGACAGTTCCCGCCGCTCCTGCCGCAGCTTGCCAAGCGAGGAGACAAGGCGCGTGATCGGGTTCGTCTTCATCGCGTCCGCATAGTCTTCCAGCTTCAGCGCCGGACGGAGAGAGGCGTCCGAGCCCTTCTCCTTTCTGCCCTCAACGGCAAATTCCGAGCCGTAATAGAGAGACGGGATACCGGGCAGCGTATACAGCAGCACATATACCGGCACCAGGTCTGCCTTTTCCCGCAGTTTGGTGTAAATCCGCTCCACATCGTGGTTGTCCGCAAAGCTGTAGAGTCGAATGCTGCCCGGCCGGTTCAGGCCCATGTCCCGTATCCGCTTCACCGTGTGGGCGATCTCGAAATAGTTCTGATCGTTGTGGCCGGAATACAGCGCCTTGTGGAGCGCGTAGTCCGTTACGGAGTGGAGGGTGCTGCCGTTTGCCCAGCGGGAGTATTCCCCGTGGATTACCTCGCCCATCAGCCAGAAATCCGGCTTCACCGTATCCGCCAGCTGCCGGAGCATCTGCATAAACCCGAAATCCAGCACATCCGCCGCGTCCAGCCGCAGCCCGTCAATGTCAAACTCCGACACCCAGAAGCGCACCGTCTCACAGATGTAGTCCCGTACCGCCTCGTTTCGCTGGTTCAGCTTCACAAGCAGATTGTAACCGCCCCAGTTGTCATAGGAAAAGCCGTCGTTATACTCGTTGTTTCCCCAGAAGTTCACATTGCAGAACCAGTCGCGATAGGGAGAGGCTTCCCGCTTTTCCTTCAGATCCCGAAAGGCGAAGAAATCCCGGCCCACGTGGTTGAACACGCCGTCCAGAATCACCCGGATCCCCTGCTCATGGCAGCATTGCACGAACCGGCGCAGATCTTCGTTTGTGCCCAGGCGGCTGTCCAGCTTTCGATAATCCGTGGTCTCATACCCGTGCCCCACCGATTCAAACAGGGGGCCGATATACAGGGCATTGCAGCCCAGGTCCCGGATGTGGGAAATCCACGGGAAGAGCGTATTCAGGCGATGAACCGGTTCCCCATACGGGTTCTGTGCCGGGGCACCCGTCAGCCCCAGGGGATAGATATGATAAAAAACGGCTTCGTCATACCAAGCCATAAAAAGCCTCCGTCTGGTAAAGTTCTTTGCAACTTTACCACAGACGGAGGCGTCTTGCAAGTAGACACTGTTTATCGTCGGTGTCAGGCCTATTTGCTTTTTCCCATTCATGCAGGTATAATGTGGTCGGAGAAAGGAGGTGCCGTCTGTGCGCGAACAGATGAAACAGCAGAGTTACCGGATCGCTTTCTGCGCCTTGATGGCGGCCCTTGGCACCGCGCTTATGACTCTGGGCGGCCTGATTCCCATTGCCACATACTGCTCCCCCATGCTTGCCGGCATTCTCCTGATTCCGGTGCTCTATGAATGGGGGAAACGGGATGCCTGGATGGTCTGGGCGGTCTGTGCCGCGCTGTCTCTGCTGCTCTGTCCCGATAAGGAATCGGCCTTTCTCTATCTTTTTCTGGGGTTCTACCCCATTCTCCGGCCCCGGCTGGATGCTGTCCGCCCCCGGGCCCTCTCCTTTCTGCTGAAGCTGCTGTTTTTTGCCTGTATGCTGGGCATCATGTACGCGCTGCTGATCTGGCTTTTCCAGCTGGAAGCTCTGCTGGAAGACGTGCAGGCCGTTTCCTGGGCCCTGAATCTTCTGTTTTTCGCCATGCTGCTTGCCGTGATGATGATCTACGACCTGGCATTTGGCCGACTGTGTCTGGTGTATCAGTACCGGATCCGTCCCCGGCTCCGGTTCCTTAACAAAGACTGAAAGGAAATCCGCCCCGACAGTTTGGTCAGGGCGGATTTCCTTTCAGCGAAACTGGTTGACCGCTTCGTCGTATCGGAAGCCTGCGGCTTCCAGCTTCCGACGCAGCGCGTCCGGATCCTCCTCCAGGTCTTCGCACAACGCATCGAGAGAATCATATTCGTCCCGCAGCTTCATGTTTACAACGCTCAGCAGCAGCATCGGGTCTTTTGGCAGCATGTGCATTCCTCCTGTTTTTTGCATTGTATCACAGGCAAGTTGTTTTTTCCAGCCTGCAATCGCTTCCTGAAAAAAGAAAAGGCACAAAGGTGAGCTCATCCTTCTCTCGCCTCTGCGCCTTTCTTCGGTTGTATGCTCTGGGGTTTTCCGTTCTCCGTGTAACCGGACTTAAGCCGCCCCAGCTGCCCCTTCTTGCCTGGTTCAGCTCCCGCTTCTTTTTCTTGGAGAGCTTATCCTGCGGAATGTATTTCTCCATGTTCAATCCTCCCTTTCTGTCTTTCCTGATGCTTTGACGATTATTCTGGGAAAAAGTGCCCATATGCGGACACTTTTTCCGCCGTCTCCCATTTTGCAGGCAGCATTCCTCGTCACCGCACATTCCCGCCGGGTACGATGCTTTCAGCGTCTTTGTGCTCCGATTTCGATCCAGGCCGGGAAAAAGCCAGCGTTCAGGGCGATGTTCCAGGAGTGGTAATTGGCGATGTCTGTGCCGTAAAAGGGGATATCGCCCTGCTCCTCAATCCGCGCTTTCAGCAGCTGAACCAGATAAGTTCCCAGCCCGCGGGAACGGTACTCCGGCAGTACGTCGATGCCGATCTGGAGCCAATGGGGCGCATCCTCCGAGCAGCCCGCCATCGCCATGATGCGCTCCCCGTCCATTGCGCAGACCACCATGGTATCCGGCCGCTCTGGCTGATACCGGGGACAGATGGCGTTGGGGAAGCGGGCGTCCCCGTAAAAGCCCCGGATTTCCTCTCCCAGATACCAGCGCACCGGTATCTTTTGCCGAAGAGGCCGGTTCTGTCCCGAGAGAAACATATGATGGGTCGCCGTCAGAGTATATCCCTGCTTTTCCAGTTCCCCCTCCAGCAGAAGAAGACTGGGCTGCTCAAACAGGCGAAAGCCCGGCTGCTTCTCTAAAAAGCTGCTCAGAAACGGGTGCAGGCAGGGTGCAGCCGTCGCCACCGCGTTGCCGCCGCAGCTGACCATGTGGAAAAAGTACTGCTTCTCCCCATAGTGCCGCCCCCGAATCGGGGCAGCTTCGGTCAGAATGTTCTCCCGGCGCGCAAAGGCGTCCGGTGCGCAGTTATACTCCCCTGCCAGCAGCTCATACAGGGCTGAAGTCGCTTCTCTTCTCATAAGCCGCCCTCCCTCAGTTTTTCAGCCGCTGCGCGGCGCAGTATTCATATCCGCCGTACAGCAGGGCAAAGCGCAAAGAGAAGTACTCCTCCCTGTGCCAGGCGAGAGAGCGTCCGGAATAGGCCAGCATGGTCACCTCCGGCCGCTCTCCGCTCATTTCCCCGCACATGTCGGCAAATAGCCGCGGCATATCGTTGAAGTAAGTGTGGCTGTTGCCCAGAAACAAAACACGCATCCTGTTCTCTCCTTTTCTCTGACTATACTCCAAGCACGGCTTTTTCGCAATCTCTGCGGAAGTTTATTGTTGCAATAATCCTGAAAAATGATATAGTAACATAGTTACCGGATCATTTACCTGCGTATATGAAAGGAGCGCCATATGACACGAAGCCGGGGGCTGCTCTCCCTCTTTCTCATTCTGCTTCTTCTGCTGAGCATACCGGTCTCCGCCTCTGCGGAGCTTCCCAAAACCTACTCGCTCAACCTGCAGATCGGCGAAGATCGGCAGGCCTCTGTCTGGGCCATTGACGAGTCCTACGAGAACAACATTTATCTTTCTCTCACGGATCTGTCCGCCGCACTCAACGGCACAGCCAAGCAATTTCGCCTGGAGTATCACAACAACCAGTCGGACGGGGAATACTACGCCATCACCACCGGACAGTCCTCATCCGCCCCACTGAAAGAGGCGGTAGCCTCTCCGGTCAAGGCAGCGCCCTCCCCCCTGGCACTCAGCCGCAAGCGGCTTTTCTTCAACGGCACCGATCGCCGCTACTACACCTATCAGGCGGGCACCGATCTGTTCATGAGCCTGGCGGATATCCAGCTGATGCTGAACCTGTCTGTCACCTATGTGTCTCCCACCTTTCTGAAAATCGATCCCAACGGCAGCTTCCGGGCCAATCTGGAGGAACTGCGCAATGCCGGCTATTTTGATGTGTTCAGCGGCATTGTAGTGGGTGACGCGGATACCGGCGACATTTTCTTTTCCCAGAACGGCAGCCGCTCCGTGCCCATAGCCAGTACCAGCAAGCTGATGAGCTATCTGCTGATTATGGAGGCGGTACAGGCGGGACAGATTCACCTGACGGACACAGTCCCCATCTCTGCCGCCGCAGCAGCTCTGTCCCGTTCCCCGGACGGTATGGTCACCCTGTACGAGGGCGGCACGGTTCCGCTGGAGGAACTGCTGGATGCCATGCTTCTGGCCTCCAGCAATGAAAGCGCTCT
>CAMVIC010000071.1 GCA_947167435.1 uncultured Clostridia bacterium
AAGGCCGGGGCCGGGGAAGGGCTGCCGGAACACCATGCCGTCGGGCAGGCCCAGGGCCTTGCCGACCACGCGCACCTCGTCCTTGTACAGGAACTTGATGGGCTCTACCAGTTCAAACTGCAGGTCCTCGGGCAGGCCGCCCACGTTGTGATGGGCCTTGACGGGGCCGCTCTCCAGAATGTCGGGATAGATGGTGCCCTGGGCCAGGAACTCGATGCCGTCCAGCTTGCGGGCCTCTTCCTCAAACACGCGGATAAACTCCGCGCCGATGATTTTCCGCTTGGTCTCGGGCTCGGCCACGCCGGCCAGCTTGTCCAGGAAGCGGTCCACCGCGTCCACATAGACCAGATTTGCGTTCATCTGATTGCGGAACACCTCAATGACCTGCTCGGGCTCTCCCTTGCGCAGCAGGCCATGGTTCACGTGAACGCAGGTCAGCTGTCTGCCCACCGCCTTGATGAGCAGCGCGGCCACCACGGAGGAGTCCACGCCGCCGGAGAGGGCCAGGAGGACCTTCTTGTCGCCGATCTGGGCGCGCAGGGCGGCCAGCTGTTCGTCAATAAATGCCTGGGCAAGCTCGGGCGTCGTGATCCGCTCCATGCTTTCGGGGCGCTTGTTGTCTGCCATTCTTCGTATCCCTCCATGTGATCGAAAAAGATTTCGCAGATATTATAGTATGATCGGCGGCGGCGCGCAACAGAAAACTTAACGGGGACGTATAAAAATGATGGGGGCTCCGGAGCAGAAAACTCGGCCATTTTCCACAAGAACCGGCCTGCCGTCCACAAGGTTTTCATAGCTGCCGTCCGGCGCGTCGATCTCCACGCTGCCGCTTTCGGCGCGCAGGCTGAACACGCCGTATTTCTTTGCCTCCCGGTTGCTGCGCTCCATGACAGCGATGCAGGCCTCGTCGTCCGCCCGGGCATAGAAGGCGTCGTCGCAGCCCAGCCGGTTTTTGATCTGCCGCAGCCGGGTCAGCAGCGGGCTCAGGTCCCGGCCGGTGTTCCGGTTGATGGGCTCCTTTTCAAAGAGGCTGGGCAGGTGCGCGTCGGCGTACTCCTGCCCGGCATAGAGCAGCGTCGTGCCCTTGAGGAAATAGAGCATGGCCGTGAAGTTTTCCAGCGCCGCTTCCTCCCTGATGAAGGAGGCGATGCGGGGCTGGTCGTGGTTTTCCAGAAAGCGCATCTTGTTGTAGTTGTCGGGATAGATGGCCTCCTGGAAGTTCAGCCATTCCAGATAGCGGCTCAGCTTCTCCTCTCCCCGCAGGAAGCGGTCGAAGACCTCCCGGATGTCATACTCGTATTCCAGGTCGAAGGCCTCATACAGCTCGCAGTCCTTGGCGGAGTAAAAGCCCTCCCGCCGGGCATAGCAGCCGAAGCCGCTGTGAACCGACTCGGCCAGCCAGATGCAGTCAGGCCGCACCCGGCTCACCGCCTCCCTTGCCCGTTTCCAGAAGGCCAGGGGGACGAAGGAGGCCACGTCGCAGCGAAAGCCGTCCACCAGCTCCGCCCACATGCACAGGCTCTCAAGCTGATAGTCCCAGAGGGCCGTGTTGCGGTAGTCCAGGTCGATCACGTCCGCCCAGTCGCCGATTTTGTTGCCGGGGCGTCCGTCCGGCATCCGGTAGAAGAATTCCGGGTGTTGGGCATAGAGCACGGAGTCCGGCGAGGTGTGGTTATAGACCACGTCGATCATGCACTTCATGCCCCGTTTGTGAATCTCGTCCACCAGCAGCCGGAAGTCCTCCATGGTGCCGTAGGCCGGGTTTACCGTGCGGTAGTCCCGGTTTGCGTAGGGGCAGCCCAGGCTGCCTTTTTTCCCCACCACGCCGATGGGGTGGATGGGCATGAACCAGATGATATCCGTGCCCAGGGCGCGGATGCGGTCCAGGTCGGGAATGACGGCCCGGAAGGTCCCTTCCGGGGTGTGACTGCGGACGTAGACGGAATAGATGACCTGATTCTGCAGCCGCGGATCGGTGTTGACGGCCATAAGGGAAACCTCCTGATTGACAGAAATGAATAGGGAAAAGGACAGAGCAGGCAGCTCGCCCTCTACAGCGCCATGAGAAACTGTACCAGCAGCACCAGGGTGATGAGGGCCAGGGGATAGGTGGTGGCGTAGGCGGCGGCCACGTCGTCGGTGCCGGCCGCCTGGATCAGAACGGCCAGGGAGGGGGTGCAGGTCATGCTGGCCGTAAGCGCCCCCAGTCCGTTGAGCAGGGGCAGCTTCAGCAGGCAGCGGAAGAGGAAGAAGCCTGCGGTCAGCGGGATCAGGGCCAGCAGAGCGGCGTAAACCGGCAGCATCAGCCCGTATTCCGAAAGAATCGCCGCCAGGCCCCGGCCGCCCTCCACGCCGGCGCCGGAGAAAAAGAAGATCAGCCCCAGCTCCTTGGCGGGGCCGTACAGCCGCGGATCAGGTCGCAGCTCCAGAGAACCGATATGACCCAACTGCCCCAGCAGCAGCCCCACGATCAACGGGCCGCCGGTGGTGCCCAGGGAGAAGTGCCCGCCGCCGGGCAGTCGGATGACCACCGCACCCAGCAGGATGCCCAGGACAACCGTGGCGGAAAAGGTGGACAGGCCCCAGGGGTCCAGCCGGCGGCGGGGCCGGTCGGCACGCTCCGGCTCATGGGGCAGGGCGATCAACGCCCGCTCCTTTGCCATGTCCGCGTGCAGGAAGCGGGGAATCAGCTGAATGGCCAGCACCTTGCACACCACGCCCACCGGATAGGCCACGCCGTAGCCCGCCGCCACGCGGCTCATGGCCTCGGCGGAGGGGGCGGCCTCCCGGGCGGCGGCAAAGCCGGGGGAGGTGGTGAAGGAGCCGGTCATCAGGCCCACCGCCAGCGGCGCCTCCACCCGGGCAAGGCGCACCATGCCCCAGCAGACCAGGGCCCCGGCCGCGGCGGTGCAGAGACAGATGAGCAGATAGGCAAGGCCGTTTTGCTTCATCCGCTGCCAGAAGCCGGGCCCCGCGCTGAGTCCCACGCTGCTGATAAACAGCAGCAGGCCCACCGTCTGCAGGGCTGCCGGCGTCTGCGCGCCGAAGTGGCCGAAGGCCAGGCCCACCAGAAAGATGGCGGCGGTGCCCAGGCTGACGCCCCGAATCTTAACCGCGCCCAGACCGTAGCCCAGGGCGGCGATGGCGAATACCGTCAGCATGCCCCGTGCGCTCTCGTTCAGCAGAAAACTCATATCCTGTCCGACTCCAGATTTCACAGATTCCTTTTTCGCCTCGAGTTTAGCACACTTTCCCCTCTGTGGCTACCGTTTTCCTCTCCTGTTTGACATTTTTCTTTGCCTTGACAAGACAAAAACGGAGGAATAGAATGAAGACAGTTGGGAAAGATCCCAAAGGTCAACCCGGGCCCGGCCCGGAGAAAAATGAAAAGGAGAATGAACATGAAAAACAACAACGGCATCTCCCGGCGCGACTTTCTGAAGGGCGCCGCAGCCGGCGCCGCCAGCCTTGCTGTCATGGGCATGGGCAAGGGCGTCGCCTTCGCAGAAGAGGAAACGGCCGGCGGCCTGACCGCTGAAAAAGCCCTCGGCAAATGGGAATTCGAGATCCCGCCCGCCCCGATCCCGGAGGATCAGATCGCAGAAGTCATTGAGGATGATATCATCATCATCGGCTCCGGTATGTCCGGCCTGACCACCGCCGTCTCCGCCGCGCAGAACGGCGCCAGCGTCACCCTGTTCTCTGCGTCCAGCCACCCCATCTCCCGCGGCGGCTCCAACTTTGCAAAGAACAGCAAAGTCATGGAAGAGCGCGGCATCGAGCCCTTCGACGTGAACTATTTCTTCTATCATGAGATGCGCGCCGCCTCCTTCCAGGTGGACCAGAAGAAGTGGAACCGCGGCTACAACAACTCCGAGGAAGCCATGAACTGGCTGATCGACCTGGTGGCTGAGGACGGCCTGAAGGTCATCCTGGAGCGCGACAACGACTTTGACGGCGGCCCCCACTACGCTCATGCCTTCAACACCGAGGGCAACGACGCCATGGTGTCCACCGGCCAGCAGGGCGCGGTGGAGAGCCTGGAACGGCACGCCAAGGATCTGGGCGTAAAGTTCTACTATGACCACATCGGCCGCCAGCTCATCCGCGAGGACGACAATAAGGGCCGGGTCACCGGCGCCATCGCCCAGCGGGCCGACGGCAGCTACGTGAAGTTCGTGGGCAAGAAAGCCATTGTCCTGGCCACCGGCGAATTCTCCGGCGACAAGCAGATGCTGGCCAAGTACTGCCCGATGGTGATCCCCCTCATCGGTTTGGACCCGGTGGAAGTGGATTACAACACCGGCTTCGGCGTCGCCCCCATCTACAACGGCGACGGCCAGAAGATGGGCCTGTGGATCGGCGCCGCCTGGCAGCACGCCTATCCCAACGCCCCCATGATGCAGGGCTCCTGGGGCGGCAGCCATGAGCCTCTGGGCTTCCACTGGGGCCTGAACGTGAACGCCCGCACCGAGCGCTATCAGCGCGAGGACGTCTCCGCTCCCTACAGCGCCAACCACCTGATCAGCCAGCCGGGCCACATCGCCTGGGGCATCTGGACCGCGAACTACGCCCAGGCCATCATCGACGCGGGGCACGAGTGGTACAGCTTCGGCTCCAACTACGACAACCCGCCCAAGACCGTGGAAGAGCTGCTGGCTTCCTGGGATGCGGGCTCCAAGGCCGACACCATCGAGGATCTGGCTGCCCAGTGCAACCTGGACGCGGAGAAGCTGAAAGCCGTCATCAAGCGCTACAACGAGCTGTGCGAGAAGGGCGTGGACGAAGACTTCCACAAGAATCCCGACTTCATGATCCCCATTGACGAGAACGGCCCCTTCTACTATGCCCGCAACGGCGCCCTGTTCATGACCGTCATGGGCGGCCTGCGCTGCAACGAGTTCATGCAGGTGCAGGATGAGAACGACGAGCCCATCCCCGGCCTCTTCGAGGTTGGTCAGATGATCGGCGACATGTATGCCAACACCTACAACTTCGCCATCCCCGGCAACAGCTACGGCATCAACTGCCTGACCTTCGGCTACCTGCTGGGCCGCGACCTGGCCACCGGCAAGTTCGACTAAGCATCCATAACTCCTTTGCCGCCGGGGAAGTCCGCTTCCCCGGCGGTTTTCAGACAGCCTCCCTGCGCATTGCATGCGCAGGGAGTTTTTGCTATACTGGGAATGCTTACCCCGATCATGCACAGGAGGAAAAGCCTATGGAGAGGAATAAAATTCTGCTGGAGGTCTGCTGCGGCAGCGCCGGGGACGTGATTGAGGCCTGGCGTGCCGGGGCTGACCGGGTGGAGCTGAACAGCGACCTGTTTCACGGCGGACTGACGCCTACGCTGGGCTCCCTGCGGGTTGCCAAACGGGAGACCGAGCTGCCCGTCATGGCCATGGTGCGCCCGAGGGAGGGCGGCTTCTGCTATACGGATACGGAGTTTACCGTGTGCCTGGAGGACGCGCGGCTGCTGCTGGAAAACGGGGCCGACGGCCTGGTTTTCGGCTTTCTGCGGCCGGACGGCCGGGTGGACGCGGAGCGCACACGGACCCTCGCGACCCTTGCGCTTGAAGCCGGGAAGGAGGCCGTGTTCCACCGGGCCATCGACGTGGTGCCGGACTGGAAAGAGGCGCTGGACCTGCTGGCGGAGCTGGGCGTCACCCGGGTGCTCACCAGCGGGCAGGAGCCGGACGTGAGCTGGGGCACGGACACCGTGCGGGAGATGATCGCCTATGCGGCCGGCCGCATCCAGATTCTGCCGGGCGCCGGGGTCACGGCCCGGAACATGCACCGCATCCTGGCGGAGACCGGGGCGGAGCAGCTGCACGTGGCCGTCCACCGCAGCCTGCGGGACAGCTCTGCCGACAACAACCGTGACATCTTTTACGGCGGCTGCCTGTATCCGCCGGAGGACCGCTTCCGGCTCATCGACCGGGAGGCAATCGGCGCCATGGCCGCAGGACTGAGAGGGAAATCATGACAGAGAACGCGTTGGCACAGTTTGCCCTTGCGGGACGGGTCCTGTCCTGCAAGCCCCACGGCCAGGGGCACATCAACCGCACCTATCTTGCACAGACGGAGGGCGGACGGCGCTATATCCTCCAGCGGATCAGCCGGGCGGCCTTCCGTGATATCCCGGCGCTGATGGAGAACGTGGCGGCGGTGACGGGCTATCTGTCCCGCCGGACGGAGGACCCCCGCGCCTGCCTGCACCTGGTGCCCACCCGGTCCGGCGGCACCTGGTACCGGGACGGGGAAGGGGAGTACTGGCGGGTTTATGATTTTATAGAGGACAGCATCTGCCTCCAGGCGCCGGAGACGCCGGCGGACTTCGTGCAGAGCGCCGTGGCCTTCGGCGGCTTTCAGCGGCAGCTGCAGGCCTTCCCTGCGGAGACCCTCCACGAGACGATCCCGAATTTCCACAACACCCCGGACCGCTACCGGAAGTTTCGCGCCGCTCTGCAGGCGGACGCCCTGGGCCGGGCCGCGGCCGTGGAGCCGGAGATCCGCTTCCTCCTGGAGCGGGAGGAGCGGGCGGGCACGCTCCAGCAGCTGCGGCAGCGCGGCGAGCTGCCCCTGCGGGTCACCCACAACGACACCAAGCTCAACAACGTGATGCTGGACGCCGCCAGCCGCAAGGCCCTCTGCGTCATCGACCTGGACACGGTAATGCCCGGACTGGTGGCCTATGATTTCGGGGATTCCATCCGCTTCGGCGCCGCCACCGGGCCGGAGGACGAAAAGGACCTGGACCGGATCCGGATGAGCCTGCCCCTGTACGAGGCTTTTGCCCGTGCCTTCGTGCCCGCCTGCGGCGGTCTGACGGCGGCGGAACGGGAGAGTTTGCCCCTGGGCGCCTGGACCATGACGCTGGAGTGCGGCCTGCGCTTTCTCACCGACTACCTGGAGGGGGACCGGTATTTCGCCGTGGCGCGGCCGGAGCACAATCTGGACCGGGCCCGAACCCAGCTGAAGCTGGCGGCGGACATGGAGGAAAAATGGGACGAGATGAAACGGATCATCGGGGAGTGCGTATGAAGAAAGAATATCGGATCGGACACACTTTCGGAGAGGAAGCGGCACTGGAGGAGTGCACCTGGTCGCCGAACCCGGCGCCGGCCGCCTTCTTTTCCGCGGCCTTTGACGGGGAGAATGGGCTGCGCTTTCGGCTGCGCAGCCTTGCCGCTCCGGAGCGTATGGTGAACCGGGAGCCGGACTCCGCCGTCTGGGAGGACAACTGCCTGGAGTGCTTTTTCTCCTTTGACGGCGTGAACTACGTGAACCTGGAGGCAAACGCCGCCGGGGCTCTGCGCGCCTCCATCGGGCCGGACCGGCATGACCGCCGCTTTCTGCGGGAGCTGGACGTGCCCATGCCCACGGCGGAGCCGACAGTGGGGGAGGACAGCTGGGAAATGCTCTTCACCGTGCCGATTGAGACGGTGCGGGCCCTCTTCGGCGTGACGATGCAAAGCGGCTGCCGCTTCAC
>CAMVIC010000072.1 GCA_947167435.1 uncultured Clostridia bacterium
GCGGGGGAAGGATTCGAACCAACGACCTCCGGGTTATGAGCCCGACGAGCTACCAGCTGCTCTACCCCGCGATATTTATTTAGCTTGGTTACTATAGCACAGAGAACGGCTCTTGTCAAGTATTGCCCAAAAATAATTTTCGGACCCTGTTTCAGCCGGAATCCGGGGACCTTCCGCCGCGGCAAAGCGGTTTCGATCGGGGAGACGGTTTTTATACCGCCTCCCCGAGGTCTTACGGATTGAGGCAGACGCCGCTGGCGTTGAAGGAATAGCGCTTGCCGTTGATTGTTTGGGTGACGGAGCGCAGCATCCTGGAGTCGCTGCCGAAATAATACCAGCTGCCGCCGTACTTCAGCCATTTTCCGGTCAGCGCGACGCCGTCGGAGTTTGCGTAATACCAGTCGCCGGCGGAATCCTGAACCCAGCTGCCGCCGGCCATGGCGCCGGAGGCGGAGAAGAGATAGCGCCTGCCGCCGACGGTATAAACCCCGCCTGCGACCATATACCGGTAGTCGTCAAAATAGTACCATTTTCCGTTCTGGCTCAGCCAGCGGTTCCGGTACAGAACGCCGTCGCCGCCCGCGTACAGCCAGCCGCTTTCCCGCTTGACCCAGCGGCTGGTGACCATATGGCCGTTGGTATCAAAATAGTAATACTTCCCGGTATCTCCGTAGACCTCGTCCCGGATCATGGAGCCGTTTCCGTAAAACAGATACCAGTATCCGCCGTACTTCAGCCAGCGGTCGTTGTACAGGCGGCCGTCGCTGCCGCAGTAATACCAATCGCTGTCCATGCGGCTGCGGTAGCTGGAGAAGACGGAGCCCGCGTACCAGCTGCTGTCCGTCCGGACCCAGCGGTTGGTCAGCATGGCGCCGTCCGCGCCGAACATGTAATAGTCCACGTAGTTATCCATGAGCATTTGCTCCTTGGCGCACATGACGCCGGTGGACTTGAAATAGTACCACTTGCCGCCGTCCTTGACCCAGTCGTTCCGGACAAGGGTACCGTTGCGGTAGTAATACCAGTTGCTGCCTGCCTTATACCAGCCGCTGCGGCTGCCGGAGGCTGCCTCCGCTTCGGTAAGCCGGTCCTCTGCGGGCAGCACAGGCCCGACTGCTTCCTCCGCCAGAGCGGCAGGCAATACCGACAGCAGCAGTACCAGCGTCAGCAGCGCCGAAATCAGCTTTTTCCATGCGGACATATCAGCACCTCCATAAGCGTTCCGGCCCCCGAAAACAGCCCCGTGCCCTCTTCGCTACTGTACAAACGGACTTTTCCGTGCTAAAATAAAGCGCTTACAGTGCATTTACACAGGGAGAGGCGGCCTCTTTTTAATTTTAGCAGAAGCCCACCCTCCTGTAAAGGAGTATGCCTATGAAAATCATTATTGCCGGTGCCGGAAAAATCGGACGCTCGGTTGCCGCGCTTCTGGCGGACGAGGGCCATGACCTGACCCTGATCGACAACGACAGCGAGCTGATTGCCGACGTGTCCAATGAGCTGGACGTGATCTGCATGGAAGGCAGCGCCACCAGTTCAGAGATCCTGCGGGAGGCCGGCGCGGCGGACGCGGACCTGCTGCTGGCGGCCACGGAGCAGGACGAGGTGAACATGGTCTGCGGCATCTCTGCCCGCCACCTGGGCACCCGGCACGTAATTGCCCGAATCCGTGATCCGGAGTATCTGAATCAGACGGAGTTTCTGCGGGAGGCGCTGGGCCTGTCGGTGATCGTGAATCCCGAGCGGGAATGCGCCCGTGAGATTTCCCGCGTTCTGCGCTTCCCCAGCGCGGTGCGGGTGGACTCCTTTTCCAAGGGCAGTCTGGAGATTGTGGAGCACAAGGTGCCGCAGGACAGCAGACTGGACGGCATGCAGCTGAAAAACCTTGCCCGGGAGCTGGGCGCGAAGGTGCTGGTCGGCGTGGTGGAACGGGGCGACGAGGCGGTGATCCCCAACGGCGATTTTGTGCTGCACGCCGGGGACTGGCTCAGCATCACCGGCACCGCGCAGGAGCTGCGCCGCTTCTTTGTCGCCGTCGGGCAGTATGTGCGTCCGGTGCGCAGGGTGATGATTATCGGCGGCGGCCGCATCGCCGTCTACCTGACCCGGCTGCTGCTGGAGAGCAACATGACCGTCACGGTGGTGGAGAAGGACCGGAAGCGCTGCGAGGACCTTTGCGACCTGATTCCCGACGCGCATGTGGTCTGCGGGGACGCCACTCACTGCGACGTGCTGAAGGAGGAGGGACTGGACTCTGCCGACGCCTTTGTGGCCGTCACCGGAGAGGATGGGGACAACATCGTCACCTCCCTCTACGCCAAGAGCTGCGGCGTGGGCAAAATCGTGGCCAAGGTGAACCGGGAGCATTTTTCCGAGATTCTGGAAGACTCCGGGCTGGACAGCATCGTCACGCCGAAGGCCGTCGTGGCCCAGCAGCTGGCCCGCTATGTGCGCGCCATGAACAATTCCGTGGGCAGCAGCATGGAGACCCTCTATCGGCTGGCAGACGGCAAGGTAGAGGCGCTGGAATTCCGGATCAGCGAGGGCTCCGCCTGTCTGGGCGTGCCGCTGAAAAACCTGAAGCTGAAGCCCAACGTCCTCATTGCCGCGCTGATCCGGGGCGACAAGAGCATCATCCCCGACGGCAGCACGGTCATTGAGCCGGGGGATCACGCGGTCATCGTCACAAAGGCCGGCTGGCTGCAGGACGTGGACGACATCGTCGAGGGCGGCCTATGAACCATCGAATGATCTGTCGGGTCCTGGCCCTGATTCTGCTGATCTTCGCCGCACTGATGCTTCTGCCCATGATTGCCGGGCTCTGCTATGGCGAGCGTATCTCCAATTTCCTGCTGCCGATGGGCATCGCCGCCGTGGCGGGCGGCCTGCTGCTTCTGCCCAAGCCCCGGAGCACGGGACTTGTGGCGCGGGACGGCTTCGTGATCGTGGGTCTGGGCTGGATTCTGATTTCCGTGCTGGGTGCACTGCCCTTTGTTCTCAGCGGCAGCATTCCCAGCTTCATAGACGCCCTGTTCGAGACGGCCTCGGGCCTGTCCACCACCGGTGCCACGGTGGTGACGGACCTGAACGCCATGCCCAGAGGCGACATGTTCTGGCGAATGTTCACCCACTGGATCGGCGGCATGGGCGTGCTGGTCTTCATCATGGCGATTCTGCCCATGAGCGGCGAGCATTCCATGCACATCATGCGTGCCGAGGTGCCGGGCCCCACCGTGGGCAAGCTGGTGCCCCGGGCAAAGCATACCGCCATGATTCTCTACTGCATCTACATCGGACTTACCCTGGTGGAGATGGCCTTTCTGCTGCTGGGCGGAATGAGCTTTTATGACGCGCTGCTGCACGCCTTCGCCACTGCGGGCACCGGCGGCTTCTCCACCAACCCCGGCAGCATCGGCGGTTTTCACAGCCTGTACTTGGAGATGGTGGTTGCCGTGTTCATGCTGCTCTTCGGCCTGAACTTCAACCTTTACTATCTGATCGGTATCGGACGCTGGAAGGATTCGGTGAAAAACGAGGAGATGCACACCTTCCTGGGGATCGTGGCTGCGGCGGTGCTGCTGATTACCCTGGGCATCCGCCCGCTTTACGGGGCACGGACCGCTCTGCGCCATGCCTTCTTCAACGTGGCGGCCATTATCAGCACCACAGGCTTCGGTACGGTGGATTTCACCGTCTGGCCGGAATACTGCAAATGGATTCTGATTCTGCTGATGTTTATCGGCGGCTGCGCCGGCAGTACCGGCGGCGGCATGAAGCTGTCCCGGCTGATGATCCTGGTCAAAAGCCTGCGGGCGGAGCTGCGGCTGATGGCCCGGCCCAGAAGCGTGGAGCGGGTTCAGCTGGACGGCAGGCGGGTGGAAAGCGGCACCATTCGGGCGGCCCTGGTTTTTTCCGCCCTGTATTTCCTGCTGCTGATCCTCTTCTCCGCCCTTGTGAGCCTGGACGGCGTGGATATCGCCACCAGCTTCACCGCGGCCCTCAGCTGTCTGTCCAATATCGGCCCGGGCATGACAGGCGCGATCGGCCCGGCGGGCAGCTTCGCCCTGTTCACCGACCGGACCAAACTGCTGCTGACGCTGGCCATGCTGCTGGGCAGGCTGGAGCTCTATCCCATCCTTCTGCTCTTTTCCCCCAGAACCTGGAAGAGCTGAACGGAACGGAACGCAGGAGCCCCCGTGAAAAACCTTGTTTTTCACGGGGGCTCCTGCGTTATAGCCTTCGATTTTCAGAACCGGGCTTATTGTTTTACAAGCTGCAGCTCGCCCTCTACCGAGAGAATGCGCACCTGGGTCAGGTCGATTTGAAAGCCGGACCAGACCTCGTTGACCGGGTCCAGCTGGGCCCAGCCCACGAAGAAGGCGTTGCTGTAGCTGCGGTAGTTCTCATAGCGGTTGCCGTAAGCGTTCAGGGGCAGGGCGTTTTTGTCGAAGACCGCGATTTTGGTGGCCTGCGTGGCATAGAGCAGGTCGTCCGTGTGCCGGTAGCTGTAGTGCTCGGTGTCGATCTCCAGGGTGTTCACATACAGGTCGAAGGAGACGGTGAAGGTCACGTTATAGTCTCCGTCCGGCCTGAGCAGGGGCGCGTATTCGTCCCGCAGCACCACACAGTAATTCTGGCATACCTGAGAGATGGACCCGTCGCTTGTGACCGCGTAGAGGGGCAGCTCGCTGAGGGCGAAATACTCCGTCCAGTTGTCCGCCGTGATGGGCACGCTCTGATAACGCCAGGCGGGGGCCGCCGGGGCTGCGGCATCCGGCGCTGCATAGACGGGCGCCTCGCTTACTTCCGGCACAGGGGGCGGCGCCTCCTGCACCTGCTGCCGTCCGCAGCCGGAAAGGCAGAGCGCCAGAGCCAATAGGAAAAGAAGTGTTTTTTTCATGGCATTTTTGTCCGTGAACAGAACTCGGAATGGGAATTCTTTTTTCATTCCGCATTCCGAGCCTTGAATTTCGAATTTACTCTACCGAGATCATATAATAGTAGACCGGCTGGCCGCCGTTGACCACGCTGACCTCCGCGTCGGGGAAGTTGCCGATTATGGTGGAGGCGGCGGCGTTTGCCTCGTCCTCCTTTACGTCCTGCCCGTAGTAGACGGTGATGAACTCCGGGTGCAGATCGTCAAAGGCCCAGCTGAGCTCCTTGAACAGGGTGGGGATGTTGGCATAGCTGCCGATGAGGCTGCCGTCCAGCAGGGCAAGATACTCGCCGGCGTGGATGCTGTGCCCGTCAAAGTCCGAATCCCGGGCGGCGTAGGTGACCATGGCGGTGTGGACCTGGCCGATGGCGTCGCCCATGGCGCCCACCAGGGACTCCACCGGCTCGTCCGGGCTGAAGTTCAGCAGGGCGGACACGCCCTGGGGCACGGTCTTGGTGGGCATGACGATCACGTGCTTCTCCGTCAGCGGGACGCACTGCTCGGCCGCCATGATGATGTTTTTGTTGTTGGGGAAGACAAAGACGGTTTTGGCGGGGGTGTGGTTGATCTCCCGCAGAATGTCGTCGGTGGAGGGGTTCATGGTCTGCCCGCCGGTTACGATGCCGTCGGCGCCCAGCTCCCGGAACAGATTTTCCATCCCGGCCCCGGCGCATACGGCCACAACGCCGTATTCCTTCTCCGGCTCCGCAACGGCGTTCGGGTCCTCCTCAGGTGCCGGCTGCGCTGCCGCCGGCGCGGCCCCTGCGGCCTTCTGCTTCTCTTTCAGAGCATCCAGCTCTCTGTCGACTTCCTCGATATCGTCGGTGCTCTTCGCCTTGCGCCCGGCCAGCAGGTCCAGGGCCTGCAGCTGCATATTCTCGATCTTGGCGATGTCCAGCGCGCCGTACTTCTGGCTCTCGGTCAGGGCCATGCCGGGGATATCCGTGTGTACGTGGACCTTGAAGATTTCGTCGTCGTCGCTGATGACCAGGGAGTCGCCGATGCTGTCCAAATAGAGACGCAGGGGCATCAGGTCCACGTTGGGGTCGTTTTTACGCACCACGTAGACGGTGTCGAAAATGTTCTTCTCCGGCACGTCCACCTGCTCCGCACTCCAGGCGCCGTTCTCCTCCGCGGGGGCATCACTGCCCATCTGGGAAGAGACGATCTCGCCCCGCAGAGAGGCCAGGATTGCCTGCAGAATCACCAGATAGCCCTTGCCGCCCGCGTCAATGACGCCGGCCTTTTTCAGCACCGGGTTCTGGTTTACGGTGTCCTCCAGGGCAATCTCGCCGGCCTGAACGGCGGCGACCAGGCAGTTTTCCAGGCTGCGCCCTTCTTCGGCTGCCCGGACCGCGGCGGCGCTGGCAAGACGGGAAACGGTGAGGATGGTGCCCTCGGCGGGCTTCATCACCGCCTTGTAGGCGGCCTCCACGCCGTCGTTCATGGCGCCGGCAAACTCCGCGGCGCCGGCGGTCTCCGTGCCCTTGAGGCGCCGGGAGATGCCGCGAAACAGCAGGGACAGAATAACGCCGGAGTTTCCGCGGGCGCCGCGCAGCATGGCGCCGGCCACGCAGTCGGCGGCATCGGCCACTGTGTCAAAGGCCCGTTTGCGCAGCTCCGTGGCGGCGTTGTTGATGGTCAGGCCCATATTGGTGCCGGTATCGCCGTCGGGAACCGGGAAAACGTTCAGGTCGTTGATGGCCTGCATATTCGCGTGCAGTGCCGCGTCCGCGCAAAGAATCATTTCCTTGAAGGCCGCGGCATCGATGTATTCTCTCATGTAAGGAATCCTCTTGTGATGATAATATTTACCCGATAATGGTATCCACAAACACGTCCACGGACTTCACCGGGATCCCGGTGGCCCTGGAGAGCTTGTAGCTGACTTCCTTCATAATGCTGCGGGACACGGCGGCGATGTTGACGCCCTGGTCCACGCCGATGTGCAGCTCCAGAGATACGCTGTCGTCGTCGTTATAGTGGACCTCCACGCCCTTGGACATGCTCTCCCGGCGCAGCAGCTGCAGCGGCCCGCTCTCCTTGCTGCGGCCCACCATACCCTTGACGCCGAAGCAGCTGGTGGCAGCGTCGCCCGCCAGGTTGGAGATCACGTCGCCGGTAATGCTGATCGTTCCGTATTCGTTGGACAGGTTTACCATATTGTAAGCTCCTTTCCCTTGGAATGCCAACCGCCGTACCATACACATACGGACGGATTGTAAGATTATATACCAGCGCCGACGAAAGTACAAGCACAAAAATGGAAACTTTAAGGCAAATGAAACCCGCTTCGCTGGGCTTCCATTTGAGACACTCGCGCATCATCGCCTCAAGCTGTCGACAAAGCCGGACGGCTTTGCCGACAGAATGGACGCAGCCTGCCGCGCGCACTCGCGCAGGGGCGCTCGCACACTTGCAGGCTGAGAAGAGTTTTTTCCGAGGCGCATGTCCCC
>CAMVIC010000073.1 GCA_947167435.1 uncultured Clostridia bacterium
AAAGCGCCCCTACACGCAGGAATACCGGTTCACCACCGTAGGGGAGGGCCTCTGCGTGCCCTGCGGGTATGGCCCTCCCGAACGTCGGACGCGGTACCATGTTCACAGGAAAAAAGCGGAAGAAAAGGCTTTACAAGCGGGAACACATGTGGTATATATGTATACAATAATCCCGAAGCACATCAATGCATGAATAAAAGGAGCGAAAACCCATGCTGGAGCTGTCCCCAAAAACCAATCTGCTGGAGGAAAACGACTATCGCTATTCTCTGCAGGACGTGAAAGACCCGATCTTGTATCGGGACGTATACAGCTATGACGAGGTGCCCAAGGTGGCCTTCAACCACCGCCGCGTGCCCATGAACATGCCGGAGGACATCTGGATTACCGATACCTCCTTCCGGGACGGCATGCAGTCGGTAAACCCCTATACCCCGGACCAGATCGTGCACCTGTTTCAGCTGCTGTCCAGGCTGGGCGGGCCCTACGGCCGGATCCGGCAGACGGAGTTTTTTATTTACAGCGAACGGGACCGGGAGGCCATCGCCCGCTGCATGGACCTGGGGCTCAAATTCCCGGAGATCACCACCTGGATCCGCGCCAGCCGGGAGGACTTCCGGGCCGTGCGGGACCTGGGCATCCGGGAGACGGGCATCCTGGTCTCCTGCAGTGACTATCACATCTTCAAAAAGCTGAAGATGACCCGCCGCCAGGCCATGGAGCACTATCTGGCCACGGTGAAGGACGCCTTCGAGGCCGGCGTTATGCCCCGCTGCCACCTGGAAGACGTGACGCGGGCGGATTTCTACGGCTTTGTGGTGCCCTTCGTCAACGAGCTGATGAAGCTCTCGGACGAGGCGGGCATCCCGGTGCGCATCCGTGCCTGCGATACCATGGGCTACGGCGTGCCCTATACGGAGGTGGCCCTGCCCCGGAGCGTGCCCGGCATCGTCTACGGCCTGCAGCACTATTCCGGCGTGGAAAGCCAGTATCTGGAGTGGCACGGCCACAACGACTTCTACAAGGCGGTGGCCAACGCCGCCACAGCCTGGCTCTACGGCGCCAGCGGCGTCAACTGCTCGCTGCTGGGCATCGGGGAGCGGACGGGCAACGTGCCGCTGGAGGCCATGGTCTTTGAGTACGCCTCTCTGCGGGGCTCTCTGGACGGCATGGACCCCACGGTGATCACCGAAATCGCCGAGTATTTCAAAAACGAGATCGGCTATACCATCCCGCCCATGACGCCCTTTGTGGGCCGGAACTTCAACGTGACCCGGGCCGGCATCCACGCGGACGGGCTGCTGAAGGACGAGGAGATTTACAACATCTTCAACACCGACCGGCTTCTGAACCGCCCGGCCACTGTGGCGGTGGGCAAGACCTCGGGCCTGGCCGGCATCGCCTACTGGATCAACCAGAGCTACCGGCTCAAGGGCGAGGAGCAGATCGGCAAGCACGATCCGCTGGTGGCGGCGCTGAAGGAATGGGTGGACGGCGAATACGAGGGCGGCCGCACCACGTCCCTTTCCAACGAGGAAATGGAGCAGAAAATCAGAGAGCTGTCCGGAGGGAGGTTTGGTGAGATACGATGAAGGAGCATAAGACCATATCCATCGCCGATCAGATTTTTGAGCAGCTGGAGCGCGACATCCTCTCGGGCAAGTACGCCCGGGGCGAGGTGCTCAGCGAGCTGCGCCTGTCGGCGGAGCTGGGCGTAAGCCGCACGCCCGTCCGGGAGGCCATACGCCGCCTGGAGCAGGAGAACATCCTGGAGGAATCCGGCCGGAGCCTGGTGGTGGTGGGCATCACCCGCCAGGACATGATGGACATGTATGAGATCCGCCTGCAGCTGGAGGGCCTGGCCATCCGGCGGGCCGTTCGGAACGTGAGCGACGAGGCCCTGCGGGAGATGCGGGAGACCCTGGAGCTGCAGCGCTTCTACATCGAGCAGCAGGGGGGCGGCAGCGACAATTCGGACAAGATCAAGAACCTGGACTCCCAGTTCCATGAGCAGCTGTATCTGGCCTGCGGCAGCCGGGCCTACGCAAGCACCCTGCTGACCCTGCACAAGAAAATGACCAAGTTCCGCAAGGCCTCCGTCAGCAAGCAAAGCCGGGCGGTCAAGTCCCTGGCGGAGCATATGGCCATCTACGAGGCGCTGGCCGCCCGGGATGAGGACGCGGCGGAGCGGGCGGTGCTGGAGCACGCGCGCAACGCCCGGGACAGCATGGCCGCCATGGAGATTACGGAGGACTGAAATGGGAAGAAACTTAGCGGAAATAATCATCGCCGCCCATCTGGTGGGCGGCAGCATGGAGCCGGGGGCAGAGGCTGCGCTGCGCATTGATCAGACCCTGACCCAGGACGCCACCGGCACCATGGCCTATCTGGAATTCGAGGCCATGGGTATCGACCGGGTCCGGACCGAACGCTCGGTGGCCTACGTGGACCATAACACCCTCCAGTCCGGCTTTGACAACGCCGACGACCACCGCTATATCCAGTCGGTGGCCCAGAAGCACGGCATCTGGTTCTCCCGTCCCGGCAACGGCATCTGCCACCAGGTGCACCTGGAGCGCTTCGGCGTGCCGGGCAAGACCCTGGTGGGCTCGGACAGCCACACCCCCACGGCCGGCGGCCTGGGCATGCTGGCCTTCGGCGCCGGCGGGCTGGACGTGGCCGTGGCCATGGGCGGCGGCGCCTATTACATCACCATGCCCCGGGTAATCAAAGTGGAGCTGAAGGGCGCGCTGCGCCCCTTCGTCACCGCCAAGGACGTGAGCCTTGAGATTCTGCGCATCCTGTCCGTCAAGGGCGGCGTGGGCAAGATCATCGAGTGGGGCGGCGAGGGCGTAAAGAGCCTGAGCGTGCCGGAGCGGGCCACCATCACCAACATGGGCGCGGAGCTGGGCGCCACCACCTCCATCTTCCCCTCCGACGAGAATACCCGTGCCTTCCTGAAGGCCCAGGGCCGGGAGCAGGACTTCGTCCCCCTGGCGCCGGACGCGAACGCGGAATACGAGCGCGTTATCGAAATCGATCTGTCCGCCCTGGAGCCGCTGATCGCCTGCCCCCACATGCCGGACAGGGTGGTGCCCGTATCCTCCCTGAAGGGCACGAAGGTGGACCAGGTCTGCATCGGCTCCTGCACCAACTCCTCTCTCTACGATATGCTGAAGGCGGCGGCGCTGCTGAAGGGCCGTACCGTGGCCGAGGGCGTGAGCATGTCCGTTTCCCCCGGCTCCCGCCAGGTGCTGACCATGCTCTCTGACTGCGGCGCCCTGACGGATATCCTCTCCTCCGGGGCAAGACTGCTGGAGTGCGCCTGCGGCCCCTGCATCGGCATGGGCTTCTCGCCCAATTCCGGCGGCGTAAGCCTGCGCACCTTCAACCGGAACTTCGAGGGCCGCAGCGGCACCCGGGACGCGAAGGTGTATCTGGTCTCGCCGGAGACGGCGGTGGCCTCCGCCCTGACCGGAGAGATCACCGATCCCCGAACCCTGGGAATCCCGCCCCTGGACGTGAAGCTGCCGGAGTGCTTCCGGGTGGACGACAGCGCGGTCCTCTCTCCCGCCTCGCCGGAAGAGGCGGCGGAAGTGGAGGTCCTGCGGGGCCCCACCATCAAGGCCGTGCCCGAGGGCAGACCGGTGGGGGAGCGGATCGAAGCGGTGCTGACCCTGAAGGTGGGCGACAACATCACCACCGACCACATCATGCCCGCCGGGGCGAAGATTCTGCCCTACCGCTCCAACGTGCCCAAGCTCTCGGACTTCTGCTTTGAGGTCTGCGACAGGGACTTCCCGGCCCGGGCGAGGGCCGCGGGAGAGAGCATCCTGGTGGGCGGCGTCAACTACGGGCAGGGCTCCTCCCGGGAGCACGCGGCCCTGGTGCCCCTGTACCTGGGTGTGCGCGCGGTCATCGCCAAGAGCTTTGCCCGCATCCACGCGGCAAACCTCATTAACGCCGGCATCCTGCCCCTGAGCTTTGCGGACCCGGCGGACTATGAACTGCTGGAGCAGGGAGAGAAGCTCTGCATCGAGAATATCCCCGCGGGGCTTGAGAGCGGCGAGTTTACGCTTTCGGCCGGCGGCAGAAGCATCCGGCTGCTGGGCAGCTTTTCCCAGCGGCAAAAGGCCGTGCTGCGCGCAGGCGGCCTGCTGAATTACACCCGGGAGGAAAACGCGTAATGGAAGAGTTGATTCGTGAGTCCGTCGCCCATTTTGAGGCGCTGCTGCGAGAGCAGCTGAAGCGCCAGGAGCGCATGGAACAGGGCGCCGGCGGCCGGAATTTCGCCGCCGCGGATAAGATCGTCATCGGCGTTGTGGGCGGCGACGGCATCGGCCCCATCATCATGGCCGAGGCCCGGCGGGTCCTGGAAAAGCTGCTGGCGGAGGAGATCGCAGCCGGCCGCGTGGAGCTGCGGGAGATCGAGGGCCTGACCATCGAAAACCGGCTGGCCCTGGGTCAGGCGGTGCCGGCGGAGGTGCTCTCGGCCATCAAAGACTGCGACGTGCTGCTGAAGGGCCCCACCACCACGCCCAAGGGCGGCACCCTGGAGAGCGCCAACGTGACCCTGCGGCGGGAGCTGGACCTGTACGCAAACGTCCGCCCCGTGCAGGTGCCGGACCAGGGGATCGACTGGATCTTCTTCCGGGAGAACACCGAGGGCGAATACGCCCTGGGCAGCCGGGGCATCGAAGTGCCCGGCAAGCTGAGCATGGACTTCAAGGTCACCACCGACGCGGGCACCCGGCGCATCGCCCGGGCTGCCTTTGAGTATGCCCGCCAAAACGGCAAGGACAACGTGGCCATCGTCACCAAGGCCAACATCATGAAAAAGACCGACGGCATGTTCTCCCGCATCGCCCATGAGGTGGCGGCGGAGTACCCGGAGATTACGGCAGACGACTGGTATATCGACATTATGACCGCAAATCTGGTAAACGAGGCGGTGCGCAGCCGCTTCCAGGTCTTCCTCCTGCCCAACCTCTACGGCGACATCATCACCGACGAGGCCGCCCAGATCCAGGGCGGCGTGGGCACCGCGGGCAGCGCGAACCTGGGCGACCGCTACGCCATGTTCGAGGCCATCCACGGCTCCGCCCCCCGGAAGATCGAGAACGGCGAGGGGGACTACGCCAATCCCGCCAGCATTCTGAAGGCGGCGGAGATGCTGCTGCGGCACATCGCCATGCCCGAAAAGGCGGACCGGCTGGCCGCCGCCATGCAGGAATGCATGGAGAGCGAGCGGCGCATGGTGGTCACCGGCCACCGGGACGGCGCCACCTGCCGGGAATTCGGCGACTACCTGCTGGAAAAGCTGTGATCTAGTTTTCAGTTTTCAGAATACAGTTTTCAGGAGACCGGCAGGGACGGCAATCGTATCTGCCCGTATCGGAAACAGTGAAAAAAGCCGCGACCCGGGATTCCTGCGATCCCGGGTCGCGGTTTCTGAAATCTGAAAACTCAAAACTGAAAACTATTTTGCGTAGATCTGGCCTACGATCCAGTTGGACAGTCTTGCGGGCAGGAGCTTTGCCAGCATGGCGGCGCCCTTGTAGGGCAGGCCCAGGGCCACCAGGGGCTTGCTGCGCTCCTTCAGCGCCACCCTGGCCACGTAGTTCCCGGCGTATTCCGGGCTCATGCCGCCCCGCTCGTCCTTTTCCATCACCGCCACCGAGCGCCGGATGCGCCCGCCGTAGACCTCGTCCCCGGCGGCGGATTTCTTCCGGGCGTCGGTAAAGCCGGAGGCGATGTCCCCGGGCATGACGGCGCAGACGGTGATACCGTAGGGGCGCACCTCGTTCTGCAGCGCCAGCACGTAGGCGTTGATGGCGGCCTTGCTGGCCGAGTACCACAGCTGGAAGGGGATGGGCAGAATACCCGCAATGGAGCTCATGCACACGATGCGCCCGCTGCCCTGGCGGCGCATGGCGGGCAGCACCGCCTTGGTGGCGTTGTCCATGCCGAACAGGTTCAGCTCCAGCTGGGCGTGGGCGTCGGCACTCTCGGTGGTTTCCGCCGCGCCGGAAATTCCGAAGCCCGCATTGTTCACCAGAATGTCCACCCGGCCCTCCCGGAGCAGCACCTCCGCCACCGCGGCACGGACCTGCCCCTCGTCGGTCATGTCCGCCGTCAGGTGGGTGACGCCCTCCGCCGGCTTTTCATGCCGGGAAAACTCATAGACGGTGCAGCCCGCTCTGTGCAGGGCCGCCGCGGTGCAGCGCCCGATGCCGCCGCTGCCGCCGGTAACGATCGCAACCTTCGCCATATCTGCCTCCGAATCAATTAAATTTTTGAAAGTATTCCCATTGTACTCCAGAGCTCCGAAAGCGTCAAGCGTACAAATTCTTCAGTTGCATGGGGGGACAGGCTGTGCTATAATAAAACAGATATTGTGCTTTCGGAGGGTGTATATGATCGCCTGGCTGACGGACACGCTGTTCGGAAAATTCATCAGCACCTTCTTTATCTCCATGGTCCCCGTGGCGGAGCTGCGGGTGGGCCTGCCCTACGGCATCGCCCAGGGTCTGCCGCTGTGGCTGGCAATCCCCGCCGCCATCGTGGGCAACATGGTGCCGGTACCCTTTATCGTGGTCTATATCAAGCGCATTTTTGCCTGGCTGCGGGCCCACTGGGCGCGGCTGGACGGCTTTATCACCAAACTGGAAAAACGCGCCCACGGCAAGGAGGACACGGTGCGGAAATACGGCTTCTGGGGCCTGCTGATCCTGGTGGCGGTGCCCCTGCCCGGAACCGGAGCCTGGACCGGCGCACTGGTGGCGGCGCTGATGAACATGCGCCTGAAGGACGCGCTGCCCGCCATTTTCGCCGGAGTCTGCGTGGCCGCCGCCATCGTAACGGGCATCACCCTGGGCGTTATCCACATTGCGTAATCAAAATGGACAAGTAAAAAGCGTCGCCTCAACAGCCATCGGCTATACAGAGGCGGCGCTTTTTTGCGCGGCGGGAAGCATAGGGAGCGATCCCCTGATCGCTCCGCCTGTCGGACGCAGTGCCGGGTTCGCGGCTGTCCGGGAGGACAGCCCCTACACGCGAAAACGCAGGTTGCCCTTCTTGGCTCGCCCCGGAACGGGAAGGCTGTGGAGCCGCTGCCTGTGGAGGATTCCCCCAGCGGGGGAAATGTCCGCGAAGCGGACAAAAGGGGGGAGGAAGAAGAAGCGAAGCCGCAATTTCCGCAGCCGCGCCATTGGCGGGCCGTCGCGAAG
>CAMVIC010000074.1 GCA_947167435.1 uncultured Clostridia bacterium
ATGATTATTCATAAAGCGAGAGGACTTACTTCCAGCCGAAGGTGGCCAGGCCGTAGATATACAGCGCAAGAACGCAGATGGGTACGAAGATCTGGAAAACCGGCTTCATCCAGTTGCGAACCTTCAGCCCCTTGCCGGCGTTGGCCTCAGCCACGAAGGCGTCCCAGCCCCAGCCGATCCGCCAGCAGCAGAAGAGGGAGAAGACCAGCGCGCCCAGAGGCAGCAGGTTGGTGCTGACGATGAAATCCCAGAAGTCCAGCCAGGCGGAGCCCTCAGCAAAGGGCTGGAAGTGGAACACGCTGTAGCCCAGCGCGGTGGTCAGGGCCAGCAGGAAGATGCCGATGCCGCAGACCAGGCAGCCCTTGGGCCGGCTCCAGCCGGTGAGCTCCCGGACACAGGCCAGGATGTTTTCAAACACCGCAAGCTCCGTGGAGAAGGCTGCAAAGACCATGAACAGGAAGAAGAGGGTGCCCCAGAAGCGGCCGCCGGCCATGTTGTTGAAGACCGTGGCCATGGTGTCGAACAGGAGGGAGGGGCCGGCGTTGACCTCAATGCCGTAGGTAAAGCAGGCGGGGAACATGATGAAGCCCGCCATGATGGCCACAAAAGTGTCCAGCAGGATCACGTTCACCGACTCACCCATCAGGGAGTGGTCCTTGCCGATGTAGCTGCCGAAGATGGCCATGGAGCCGATGCCGATGCTCAGGGTGAAGAAGGCCTGATTCATGGCGGCGACGATCACCGAGCCGTTGATCTTGGAAAAGTCCGGGACCAGATAGAAGGACAGACCCTCCTTGGCGCCGGGGAGGGTGCCGCTGTGCACGGCCAGCACCAGCATCAGCACAAAAAGCGCCACCATCAGGTACTTGGTGATCCGCTCCAGACCGCCCTGCAGGTCAAAGCTCAGTACGCCGAAGCCCAGAACCACGGCAATCAGCAGATAGATCACATTGATGCCGGGATTGGTGATCATGGCCACAAAGCCCAGGTCGGCGGACTTGCCGGTGAGGAAGCGGACGAAGTAATACATCATCCAGCCGGTGACCACGGTATAGAAGGCCATCAGGGCCAGGTTGCCCAGCAGGGCAAAATAGCCGTGGATATGCCATTTCTGACCGGGACGCTCCAGCTTCTGATACATTCTGACGGGGCTTGCCTGAGCGGCTCTGCCGATGGCAAACTCCATGGTCATGGAGGGCAGGCCCAGCAGAAGCAGGCACAGAATGTAGACCAGCACAAAGCCGCCTCCGCCGTACTGACCGGTCATCCAGGGAAACTTCCAGACGTTGCCGCAGCCGATGGCACAGCCTGCGCTGAGCATGAGAAAGCCCATCCGGCTGCCGAGTTTTTCGCGTCCGTTACTCATGGTTTCGTGCTCCTTTCTCTTGTAGGGGGATTGGAAACAGTATAACGCTTTTCTACGATAAATCAATAGATTTTTCAAAAAAGTGCCGGGTGCGGACCAAAAAAACGAATTTATATTCAGATCGCCGCGTTCACTGCGTCCGCAAAACGCAGGAAAGCGGCCTTTCCGGCTTCGTCCCGTTTGTATACGCCTGCATCCTCCAGTACCCGCCGGAACACGTCGCCTACCTCCTGCTGCAGCACTTCCTCCGCGTTTTCCGCGGTGAGGCTGCGGCGGCGCAGAATGTCCTCCGCCCAGTCGGCGTGAAGGGCCAGAGCGGGATCGGAGCGCAGATCGTCGCCGTTGAGCAGGGCGACGCGCAGCTGCTCCAGCTCCGTCTTCAGCCGGGAGGGCAGCACGGCCAGCCCCATGACCTCAATGAGACCGATGTTCTCCTTTTTGATGTGATGCAGCTCCGGGTGGGGATGGTAAAGGCCGAGAGGATATTCCTCCGTCGTCAGGTTGTTGCGCAGCACCAGGTCCAGCTGGTAATCCTCGCCCCGGCGACGGGCGATGGGGGTGATGGTGTTATGAGGCGTACCGTCGGTCTCGGCAAAGATCATGGCGTCGGCGTCGGTATAGCCGCGCCAGCAGCCCAGAATCCGGTCGGCCAGGTCCACGATCCGCCGGCTGTCCGGCCCGGTGAGACGGATTACCGACATGGGCCAGCGGACAATTCCCGCCCGCACGTCCTCGTAGCCGCGAAACACCAGCGGCGTCTCCTCCGGTGCCCTGGCCATGGCAAACTCGTAGTTTCCGCCCTGAAAATGGTCGTGGCTGAGGATGGAACCGCCCACAATGGGCAAATCCGCGTTGGAGCCCACAAAGTAATGGGGGAACTGGCGGACAAAGTCAAAGAGCTTGCGGAAGGCGGCCCGGTCCACCTTCATGGGCGTGTGCCGGGAATTGAAGACGATGCAGTGCTCGTTGTAATATACGTAGGGGGAGTACTGCCAGAACCAGGGACTGTCGGCGATGGTCAGGGGGATAATCCGGTGATTCTGCCGGGCGGGATGGTTCATCCGGCCGGCATAACCCTCGTTCTCCGCGCAGAGCTGGCATTTGGGATAGCCCGACTGGGGGGCCAGCCGCGCGGCGGCAATGGCCCGCGGATCCTTCTCGGGCTTGGAGAGGTTGATGGTCACGTCCAGGGTGCCGTATTCACAGTCATAGGTCCACTTCAGATCCTTAGCAATCCGGTCCCGCCGGATATAGTTGGTGTCGCAGCTGAAGCGGTAATACCAGTCGGTTGCAGCCCGGGGGCTCTCGGCATACAGGGCGGCAAAGCGCTGCCGCACTTCATGGGGATAGGGCGTAAGCGCACCCATAAGGCGGGTGTCGTAAAGGTCCCGGGCTGTGATGTTGTCATCCACCAGCCCCCGGCGGACCGCATCATCGGTCAGCGCGCCCAGGATTTCCGGCAGGGGAGCGGCGACGGCCTCGCCCTCGCCCGCATCGTCCAGGCCCAGAATCTCCAGCAGACGGTTGAACACATAAGTCTCGTCGCCGGGCTGGATCAGGCCCGTCTCCAGGCCGTAGTTCACCAGCGCGTCCAGATATCCCTTCATTTGCACACCTCCAGCAAAACGCCGCCCTCAGGACGGATATTCAGCACGGCGCAGCTGCCTGCGCCCAGATACAGCTCCATATGATCCCGGAAGGCGTCCAGCATGTCCAGCGGCACAAAGGCCTGAATCGTGCCGGCAAAGCCGCCGCCGTGGACCCGGCAGGCACCCCGGCCGCCCAGCAGCTTCTCCGCCAGCGTCAGGGCCACGGCCAGGTCCTGGTGTACGGTATAGCCCGCGGGGACCACGTTTTGCAGCAGCGTCCAGCTGGAGCGGCCGGAGGCCCTCACCAGGGCCAGAAAACGGTCAAAGTCCCCGGCCTTCAGTGCGGCCACCTGCTCCGTGACCCGGCGGTTATCCTCATAGATATGGACAGCGCGCAGCAGCGCCCGGTCCCCGGCTGCACTGCGGACTTCATTGAGCCGGGCGTAAAACGCTTCTTCCGGCACCTGCCGCAGGTACTCCTTGCCGAAAACCCGGGACACCGCGCCCAGCTCCCCGGGAATGGCGGCGTAGTCGTCGGTCAGGTCCGCATGGTCGGCGCCGCTGTCAATGATGCAGAGCGCGTAGCCGTACCGGGCCAGGTCCAGACTCAGATGCTCCACCTGCGGGGCTTCCCGGTCGGCAAAGTCGATGGTGATGACGCCGCCGATGGAGGAGGCCGCCTGGTCCATCAGCCCGCAGGGCTTGCCGAAATATACGTTCTCCGCGTACTGACCCAGCTGGGCGATCTGCAGCGGCGTCAGTCCGCAGGAAGAGAGATGGTTGATGACGGTGCCGATCAGCACCTCAAAGGCGGCGGAGGAGGAGAGACCGCTGCCGGGCAGCACCCGGCTGGTCACATAGGCGTCAAAGCCCGGAACCGTGCAGCCCCGCGCCTCGATGCCGGCGGCAATGCCGCGAATGAGCGCGGCGGTGCTGCCGTATTCCGTCGCCCGGACGGAGAGAGAATCCAGAGAGATTTCACACAGCGGGTAGCCCTCGGACAGAACCCGGATGAGCGGTTCCCCGTTTTCCGCCACGGCGGCGACGGTGTCAACGCTGACCGCGGCGGCCAGCACCCGGCCCAGCTGGTGGTCGGTGTGGTTGCCGCCCAGCTCCGTCCGGCCGGGAGCGGAGAACAGATATTGCGCCCCGCGTCCGAAGCGGGCGGCGAACTTTTCCTTCAGGGTCTCATACATGACCTTATCCTCCAAAATAATCCGCCGCAGGATGCGACGGAGAATCACTTGATTGAAATAAAAATACCATAGTTCCGGCTTCTGGTCAACGAAAAACGCCTTGAAACAGGAAACTCCGGCCATCCGGCCGGAGTTTCCGAAAGTGAGAGCTGTTTTACCAATCGCGGCCGTGCCCGCCGAAGCTGTTCTGCCGGCCGTCCGTACCGGATCCGTCGAAGCCGTTCTGTTGCCCGCCCATGCCGGGTCCGCCGAAGCCGTTTGGCTGCCCGCCCATGCCGGGTCCGCCGAAGCCGTTCTGCTGCCCGCCCATGCCGGGTCCGCCGAAACCGTTCGGCTGCCCGCCCATACCGGGTCCGCCGAAGCCGCCCATCTGACCGCCCTGTCGGCCGCCCATACCGGGCCCGCCGAAACCGCCCATGCCCATGCCGCTGCCGTAGATCAGGGAATCCAGCGTGATGGTCTGCGTCTCAGCGCCGGCGGTGACGGTATAGGTGCCGCCCTGAACCATGCCCTCAGTGCTGATCACTACGGAGCTGTAGTCCTTGACGGGCTGGAAGTCGGCCAGTACCTTTCCGGCTTCATCCGCGATGGAGACGGTACTGCCCGCCGCCTGGGTGTCGGCAAGATTGAGGAGGATGCTGCCCTGAGTGGAGCCGCTGCCAAAGTTTTCCGCCATGCCCGCCGCACCGGCCGCGATGACCGTGCCGCCGCTGATGCTGGCGCCGGTGCCGTAATCCAACGAGCCGTTTCCGCTGTCGGTAGGGCCGCTGATGAAGGTTACGCCGCCGGTGACGATCAGTTCTCCGTTTGCGTCCAGCCCGTCGCCCATGGCGTCGATCAGCAGGGTACCGCCGCTGACGGTCAGAGTCGAGCCGGAATCCCCGGCGAAGGGGTCGCCGCCGAACATGCCCCAGGCGTTGGAGCCGTCGCTGCCGCCGGCGGCGTTGATGCCGTCGTCCTGGGCCACAATGCTGACACTGCCCCCGGCAATCAGGACGTCGTTTGCCTCCAGCCCCTCATAGCTGCCGGTCACGCTGATCTCACCGCCGTTTACGGTCAGCGTACTGTCCGCATGAATCCCGTCGTCTCCGGTGGAGAGCGTCAGACTGCCGCCGTTTATGATGGCGGTGTCAGCTGCGTGGATGGCGTCGTCCACAGCGTCGACCTTGAGGGTTCCGCCGTTGACGGTGATGCCGGTATCGGACTCAATGCCCTTGCCGCTGCGCACGCTGCTGTCACCGGCGTTGATGACGATGCTGCCGTCCTCAATGAGAATATTGCCGGTGGCGTCAAAACCATCCTTCCGGGTGAGAAGATTCAGACTGCCGCCCAGGATGGTAATGCCGCCCTTGTCTGCATCCTCGCTGTTGGTGGTGCTGACGGCGTCACCCTTGCAGTCGACACTGATGCTGCCGCCTTCCACGGTGACGCTGTCCTTGCCGCAGAGAGCCTTGCCGCCCGCTTCCACATAAACCGTACCGCTTTTGATCTTCAGATCGTCCTTGCTGACTACACCGTGGTTTGCGGCGGAGGAAACGTTCAGCACGCCCTCGCCGCTGAGAGTCAGGTCGCACCTGGAGAAAATGGCTGCGTCCACGTTGCTGTCGGTGGAAAACTCGCCGCTGCTGGCGACCAGGTTCACGCTGCCGGAGACGGTGGAGAGCACCACTTTGTCGGCGCTGAGAGCGTAGATGGCTGCGTCGCCGATGTTGGAGAGGTGGATGCCGTTGAGCAGGAGCTTTACCTTGGCGTCCTCCGGGGCGTCAATTACAATCTGGCCTCCTGCCAGCGCGCCGGTAAGGATATAGCTGCCCTCTGCAGTGATGGTGACGGTGTTGCCGCTGAGGCGGATTCCTTCGCCGGTAAAGCTCACGCCGCTTTCGCTGAGGGTGATGAGAGCGGCCTCACTGTCGAGCTCGGCGATATCCTGCCCGACGGTGACGTCGGTGGGAATCTGTTCGGCGGCGAAGGCGGTGCCTGCCACGCCGCAGCCCAGAATCAGACTTCCGGTCAGCAGAACGGAGAGCACAAGTGTCGAATATTTGTTCATGGATGAATGTATCCTTTCTTCAGAAAGCGTTACAGTCCGTTCTTCTCGGCGGCCTGCCCGTCCGGACTGATCTCCGGCTTCCTGTTTACCATTATACAGGGGAGGAAAAGCAGAATCAAGCACGGAGAACACACGGTTTGCCTTCCGTGCTGCGTCTGCAGGATAGCACCGCAAGCTTAAATATAATTTAATGTTGTGTCCTGCGGATAAACCAAACTGCACGGGAAAAAGCAGTCTCTTTGTCAATCCTGTTGCAAAAAATGGGAGCGCATAGTATACTTTATATGTGATATAATGCGGGAGTATCAGATGAATTTACGAAAACCGTTTCAACGAAGGAGAAAAGACTATGGCAGAACTGAGACCCAAGATCGTCAAGCTATGTCATGTGGTGGGCGGCCTGACCGGCGTGGTCAACAAGATTGACGAAAACGCCCCTGAGTATTACAGCCTTGCCGGCATCGTCACCGATGACGAGGCCGACGTGGCCATTGCGGCCGGACTGCGCAAAAACCGCACGGTGGGCTATCTGGCAAAGAAAGTGGGCAAGCCGGTGGAGGAAGTGGAGAAGCTGGCCAAGCACCTGGCCTGGATCGGCGTGTTCCGCTGCGCCTACGACGAAACGCTGGGCGAGGACGTCTACTTCATGCAGATCTTCGCCCCCGGCATCATGGAGATGCTGGTCAACAACCAGGAACTGCTGGACACCCATCCGGAGGTGGGCCGCGCCTTCGAGGAGTACACCCGCATCCGCATGCAGACCATGTCTCCGCTGATTCCCAACGGCTACGGCCTTATGCGCGTGGTGCCGGTGGAGAGCGCCGTCAAGGATATCCCCAACGTCCACGACTATGAGAAGCTGTCCTATTATCTGAACAAGTATGACCGCTTCTGCGTCTCTCCCTGCTCCTGCCGCGCCTCCCGCAGCTCCATCAACGACGG
>CAMVIC010000075.1 GCA_947167435.1 uncultured Clostridia bacterium
TCTCCCGCCTGAAAAACATGACACCGTCATGTTTTCCGGACGGCGTGAGTCCCTCCAGGGGAAGGCTTCTCACGCGCCACTTCAACGCCATAGAGTTTTGCGATAATCCATTATTACGGAAGCGCGACCGAGAGGCAGGCCTTGCCTGTCAGCTCCTCCGTGCGGCTGTCCGGCTGGCCGAAGCCCGCGTACAGCGTCCATCTGCCGCTGCCGGGAATCCGCTCCCCTGCGGCGGTGACCACGGTGAAGGCCCGCGCCTCTAGGGGGATCGTCACTTCCCGGCTCTCCCCCGCCTCCAGGCGCACGCGAAGGAAGCCGCAGAGCACCGGGTTCGGCGGCGCGTCGGGAGAGGCCTCGTCCTTCAGATAGAGCTGCACCACTTCCTCGGCGGCAAAGGGGCTGCGGTTTTGAATGCGTAGCTTTGCCTCCGACCGGTCCGCGCTCAGCCCGCTCAGGCTCATGTCCGCGTAGCTCAGGCCGTAGCCGAAGGGATAGAGGGGCGTGCCCCCGTAGTAGCGGTAGGTCCGGCCCGCCATGGCGTAATCGGTGAAGGCAGGCAGCTCCGAGAGCGCCTCGTTCCGATAGAAGGTGACGGGCAGTTTGCCGGAGGGGGACGCCTCTCCGAAGAGAAGCTCCGCCACGGCCCGGCCGCCCCGGGCGCCCGGATACCAGGTCAGCAATACGGCGTCGGCGCACTGCTGCGCCTCGGACACGTCCACCGCGCTGCCCGCCATAAGCAGCAGCACCGTGGGCTTTTTCAGTGCCAGCACCGCATGCAGCAGCTTTCGCTGGGGAGGCGGCAGGAGCAGGTCCTCCTTGTCGCCGGAGCCGTAGGCGTTGCCGTCGTCCGGCTCCTCGCCCTCCAGCCGCTCGTCATAGCCCAGGGCCAGCACCACCACGTCGCTGTTTTCCGCCACGGCCAGGGCCTCGGCCAGCCGGTCGTCCGGCTGGGCCAGGTTTTCCACCCGGTCCCTGAACAGATGGCAGCCCTCGGAATAGAGCACTCTCCCCTTCCCGGCCATGGCGTCCTGGATGCCCTCCAGCACGGTGACGTAGCGGGAGGAGGTGCCGTAATAGTTGCCGATCAGGGCGCCGCGGCTGTTGGCGTTGGGGCCGATGACGCCGACGGTCCCCTCCGCCTTCAGGGGCAGGAGCCCGTTGTTTTTCAGCAGCACGCAGGCGCGGCGGGAGGCCTCGTGGGCAAGGCGCAGGTGCTTTTCGCACTCCACCGCCGTATAGGGGATGGCGTCGTATTCCGAGCCCTCGCCCAGGATGCCCAGCAGATAGCGGGTGGTAAAGAGGCGCACGGCGGCCTCGGTGATCTGCTCCTCGCTGACCAGGCCCTGCTCATAGGCCGAGAGCATGTGCAGATAGGTATTGCCGCAGTTTAAGTCGCAGCCCATTTCCAGGGCCAGCGCCGCCGACTCCGCGGGGGTGGAGGTGACCATATGGCCGGTGTGGAAATCCCGCACGGCCCAGCAGTCGGACACCACGTGCCCCTGAAAGCCCCACTTTTTCCGCAGGGTATCCACCAGAAGCATTTTGCTGCCGCAGCAGGGCTCGCCGTTGGTGCGGTTGTAGGCGCCCATGACGGACTCCACCTTTGCCTTTGTCACCAGGTCCTCGAAGGCGGGAAGATAGGTCTCCTCCATGTCCTTGGGGCTTGCCACTGCGTCGAAGTGGTGGCGCAGGCTCTCCGGCCCGCTGTGCACGGCGAAGTGCTTGGCGCAGGCGGCGGCCTTCAGGTGCTCCCCCTTTCCCTGGAGTCCGCGCACATAGGCCCGGCCCAGGCGGGAGGTCAGGCAGGGGTCCTCCCCGTAGGTCTCGTGGCCGCGGCCCCAGCGGGGGTCGCGGAAGATGTTGATGTTGGGTGACCAGAAGCTGAGACCGTGGTAGATATCCCGGTCCCCTCTGGCCGAGAGGGCGTTGTATTTGGCACGGCCCTCGGTGGCCGCCGCGTCGCCCAGAGCCTCCACCAGCTTTTCGTCAAAGGTGGCGGCAAGGCCGATGGCCTGGGGGAAGCTGGTGGCGGTGCCGCCCCGGGCCACGCCGTGCAGCGCCTCGTTCCACCAGTTGTAGGCGGGCACGCCCAGCCGTTCGATGGCGGGCGAATCGTAGCGGAGCTGGCTGGCCTTTTCCTCCAGCGTCATCCGCGCTACCAGGACGCGGGCTCTTTCTTCTGCTTGTCTGCGATCCATTGCAGGACCTCCCGGATAGAATTTCGTGTTGTTGTTTTGCCGCAGGAAAAGGAGGGTTTTACGGTACCGTTTTGCTGCCCGTAAAACCCTCCTTTTTGCTTTATGTCGGATCGGATCAGTTTTTGCTTTCGTTCTTCGCCGCCCCGTCGAAGCGGTCGAACACCTTCCGCTGGCTGCGGGCGGCAAACCAGGCCGGCGCGGAGACGCCGAACAGGATGTAGAAAAATCCCAGGCGGATTACCGCCTCCAAGGGCAGCACCAGCGCCGCCGCAACCGGCAGGGCGAAGGCCAGCCAGATTTGCAGGGTTTTGTCCGGAGAGACAAAGGCCAGCGACAGGGCGTTTTTGATGGTGCCGGAGAGGCTGTTTTCATAGCGGGCGTGCAGGGCGAAGGCATAGGCAAAGTAGCTCAGCACCAGGGCGGAGACGATTACGGCCACGGTCAGAAACAGGACCCGCATCCCGCCGGTCTGCGCCAGGGCAAAGCGAAAATCCGTCACCGCGATTACGAGGCCCGCAAGGCCGATCAGCCCCAGAGCCACGCCCTGGCCGAAGCCACGGCGAAAGGCGGCGAAGAAATCCCGCAGGGTGGACAGCGGCTCGTCCCGCACCAGGCGCAGCTCCGCATGGCAGAGGGCGCTGGTGGCGGGGCCGAAGGTGACGACCGGCAGCACGCACACCGCCCACAGCAGGTTCAGGAGCATCAGGTCAAACAATGTGCGCAGAAAGCTGCCCAGAGACGACAGAAGGCGGTTGTTTCGATCCATGGTTTATCCCTTGACGCCGCCCAGAGCAACGCCGGCGATGATGTATTTGGACAGGGCGAAGTACACGATAAACAGCGGCAGCACCGTGAGGGCCAGGCCCAGATAGATGGCGCCGTATTCTCTCTTGTAAATGTCGCCCTTCAGCATGGAGACCATAACCGGCATCGTCTTCACCGAATCCTTGGTCAGCAGGATGGAGGGCATGAACAGGTTGTTCCAGGTGTTGACGAAGGAGAAGATGGCCTGAGTCGCCATGGCGGGCTTCATGATGGGCATGGCGATGTGGTTGAAGGTGTGAAACTCCCTTGAACCGTCGATGCGGGCCGAGTCCAGCAGCTCAAGCGGAAGGGAGGCCAGCATGAACTGCCGGAAGAAGAACACGGCGCTGGGGGCATAGATGGCCGGCAGAATCAGCGCCAACAGGTTGTTGGTCAGGTGGATGCGGTACATGAATTGGTAAAAGCCGATGGCCGTGACCTGACCGGGGATCATCATGACGCAGAGGATGAAGGTGAACATGGCGTTGCGCAGCTTCCAGGTGTAGGCCACCAGGGCGTAGGCCGTCAGGGTGGAGAAATAGACGGTCAGAATGGTGGCGCCGATGGCGACCACGGCGGAGTTCAGAAAGCCCGTTGCCGGGTTGAAGGACTTGCCGGTGAAGACCGCGAAGTTGTCCATCAGGTGGGTGGAGGGCAGCAGGGAGACCGCATGCTGCTGAATCTCAAAGGTGCTGCGGGTGGAGTTGATGAACATGACCACAAAGGGGAAAATGCTCAGCGCCGCCAGCAGGATGCATACGCAGTAGATCAGCGTCTTGACGACGGGATTTCCGTCTCTTTTTTCCAGTGATGACATCTTGTTTCCCCTCCTCTCACTTTCTGTCCCGCATCAGGTAGAACACGATGGCAGACAGCACCGCGATGATCAGGAAAAGGATCATGCTGGCTGCCGCGCCGCGGGCGTACATATAGCTGTTCTGGAAGGACTGGTTGTAGATGAACATGGTGGCCGTCAAGGTGGAGTTGTTGGGGTTGCCGGCGTTGAGCATCTTCGGGATATCGTACATGCTCAGTCCGCCGATCAGGCTGGTGACCAGGGTATAGGTCAGAATGGTGCGCAGGTTCGGCAGGGTGATGCGGAAGAAGATCTGCCGGTCGTTGGCACCGTCGATCTCCGCCGCCTCGTAGATTTCGGGATTGATGCCCAGCACGCCGGAAACCAGGATGATCATCGTATAGCCATACCACATCCAGAACTGGATGAAGGCGATGATCCATCGGGTTGCCGTCGGACTGTTCATGAAATTATAGGCGGTATCCCGCAGGCCGGCGCTCATCAGCAGGTCGTTCACGGGGCCCTTGGGATAGCCGAAGAGGTCGTTGAACAAGACGGCGACCGAGGCGGCCGTGATGATGTTGGGCATATAGAAGACCACCTTGAAGAAGCCCTGTCCCCGGATCTTGTTGCGGCGGCTGGTGAACCAGGCGGTCAGAATCAGCGCCAGCGTGATCTGGGGGATGAAGTTCATGGTCCAGAGCAGGAAGGTGTTCTTGATAGACTGAATAAAGGTGGGCGCCTTCAGTACGGTGCGGAAGTTTTTCCACGGGTCGTCCTTCAGGATGTGGAAGGTGATGTTGCCCAGGCCCTTGCTGTCGGTAAAGCCCAGCAGCACCGTGTACAGCGTGGGATAGAGGTTAAACACCAGAAAGGCGATGAAAAAAGGGATGCTGAACAGATAGCCGTATTTGGCATAGCTGAAGCCGTGCTTCTGCCGGAGGGTGTTGTTCATATCGTCTCTTCACTCCTTCGCAAAAAGGTGGGAATTGCTCCGGGATGCGCCCCTGCGGGCTCGGACATATGCCGATGAGCCCGGCACATGTCCGAGCCCACGAAGCACATTGTGAAAGGGGAAGGACGGCAGAAGCCATCCTTCCCCCGCGTTTACTCGGAAAGTGATTTGCTGATGCGGAAGCTGATCAGAAGTCGACTTCAACGTCCAGGTTGTCGGCAACGTTCTGCTTGAAGGCCTGGATGGCCTCGTCGCGGCTCAGGTTGCCGGCGGTGTACTGACGGACGGCGTCACGCCAGTAGGTGTTGATGGTCTCGTCGTACTGGGTCAGGTTGGAGCCGTTGGCATACTCGTTGGCGGGAACGAAGGCCTCGAACATGTTCTGGCCGCCCAGGAAGTCCAGCTCGCCGTTGGACTTGGCCATCACGACGCCGGAAGCGACGGTGTCCTTGGTGCCCTGCTCGCCGGACCATGTGCCGTTGGCCCAGCCGTACTGCAGGCCGTCCTCAGAGCTGTCGAGGGTGATCCACTTGATGATCTCGGCAACAGCCTCGGCATTGGGGGTATCCTTGTTGGCCAGCAGCCAGGTGCCGCCCCAGAAGAAGCCCACGTTGGAGGGGCAGACACCCCAGTCGCCGTAGGTGCCCTCGCCGGGAGCGGAGCCGCCGGAGTTACCGGCCATGACGTAGTTGATGAGCCATGCGGGGCCGTAGAAGCCGAAGGCGGGCTGATCGCCGATGCCGGCCATGTCAGCATACCAGGCCTCGGTCCAGTCCTGGGTATCGTTGTGGTAGCCGTTGTCCTTCAGCTGCTTGGACAGGTCGAGGAAGGCTTCGCGCTTCGGGTCGATGTTCAGCTTGCCGTCCACAATCCAGCCGGCGTCGGAGCTGTTCTCGATGGCGTGCCAGATGTCGCCGTCACCGGAGACGATGGAATAGCCCTTCTCCTTCAGAGCGGCAGCGGCTTCAAAGAACTTGTCCCAGCTCTGGGTGCCGGCGCCGATGGCCTCGCCCACAACGGCGGGATCGTCAGAGCCGAAGACCTCAGCGGCGATGGAGCGGCGATAGATGAAGGCGCCGCCGGTGGCCTGGTAGCCAAGGCCGACAACCTTGCCGTCGGAGGGACGGGTGCCGATCTCGACGGAGTAGGGAGCGATCTGGGCGGCTTCGATCTCGGCGTCGATGTCGATGCCCAGATCGGCGTAGGCAGCGGCGAACTCGGCCATGTCGCCCTGGGTGTACTTCAGGACGAAGGCAGCCTCGGCGCAGTACAGGTCGGGAGCGTCAGCGCCGCCGGCAGCCAGGGCCTGGTCCAGAGCGGGCTGATACAGACCGTCGGTGGTGGCGATGATGGTGGTGTTGATCTCGTACTTTTCAGCAAATTCGGGGTGCAGCTCTACGAAACGGGCGATCATTTTGGGGACTTCATCGGTGAAGGACATGACGTTGATGACGGTCTTTCCGTCAGCAGCGGCCTTCGGAGCGCTGAAGCAGGCCAGTGAGAACACCAGTACCAGGGCCATGAGCAGTGCGGTAAGCTTTTTCATGGAAGTTCCTCCTCTTGATTATGTCCCGCGTTTTCGTTGCGGGCTTTGTTTGTTAACAGTCTCGCCTAACTATGTCTGACTGCTATCTACAGGCTCATCTTATCAATATTGCCTGCAGAAGTCAATCTCTTTTTCATTTATTTGACCCGAATTGTACAGAATCGCCAGTTTCGTTCCGTTTCTCTTGTGTAAAGCAATGAAGTTTCTTTGGAAACCGGTCAACGTGACGCCCCGGTTAAAAAAAGTTCTTTACAAACTCAGGTCTTTCCTTTATTATTTATATAGCATATTAGGAAATGTTCTGTTCTATCCTCTGCGCTGAACCGCGCCGCGCCGCTTGAAGAAGGAGGCCGCACCATGATCTATCTGGACTACGCCGCCTCCTGCCCCCTCTATCCCCAGGCGGCCGAGGAGCTGAAGCGCTGCGCGCTGGAGGATTTCGCCAACCCCGGCGGACTGCACCGGGCGGCAGGCAGGTGTCGCGCCCTGCTGCAGCGCAGCCGCAGGCAGCTTGCTTCCCTGCTGGACGTGCCGGACCGGTCGGTGTTTTTCTGCTCCGGCGGAACGGAGGCCAACAACTGGGCCATACGCTGCGGCGCGGGCAGCGCCCCCGGGCATCTGCTCATCGGCGAGTGCGAGCACAAGTCCGTGCTGGAGAGCGCCCGGGCCATGGAGGCGGAGGGCTTTTCCGTGACGCTGCTTCGGCCGGACCGGCAGGGGCAGTTTGCTCCGGAGGCCGTCGAGGCTGCCATCCGGCCGGACACCCGTCTGCTCAGCCTTCAGGCCGCAAACAACGAAACCGGCGCCCTGCAGGACGTATCCGCCCTCG